>JBLNDC010000176.1:0-5695 GCA_050261255.1 Bacteroidota bacterium | reverse complement strand
GGAGTTGAAACCTTAATCACCTACCCTGTAAAACAAACCCATGGCGATATCCCCCCTGAAATCCGGGAGCGGATTGGCGTTACTGAAGACTTGATCAGATTATCGGTGGGAATCGAAGCTGTCAACGATTTAATCCAGGACTTGAAACAAGCGATGGAGGGAGGAAACTAGGGTCATGAAGTACGGAACACGGATTTTACATAACGGTAATGAGTTTGATCCCCAAACCGGAGCTTTAAGCATTCCAATTTATCAGGCGTCGACCTTTCTTCAAGAGGATGTTGACAATCCGGGTCAGTATGAATACTCTCGCTCCGGGAACCCGACCCGGGCGGCTTTGGAGAAAACCTTAGCGGTATTAGAGAATGGCGCCTACGCATATGCTTTCGCTTCCGGGATGGCGGCGATCGCTTCGGTACTATCTATTTTAGAACAAGGCGACCATGTTGTGGCTACCGAGGACATTTATGGAGGATCTTACCGGATTTTAAGCAAGTTTTTTACTAAGTTTGGCATTCAAACGACTTTTGTGGATATGACCCGCTTAGAAAATATTGAACAAGCGATCCAATCTAATACCAAAGCGTTATTTCCTGGAGACCCCTTCCAACCCGTTGTTGAAAATTACCGATATCGCCGGAGCGGTGCAAATTGCTAAGAGTCACCATTTGTTGACGATGATCGATAATACTTTCATGTCACCTTATTTCCAACGTCCGCTAGACCTAGGAGTGGATCTGGTCCTACACAGCGCTACCAAGTTTTTGGGGGGTCACAGCGATGTAATCGGCGGAGCGGTGATTACCAATTCAAAAGAACTGGCCGCTAAGGTCTATTTCGTGCAGAATGGGTTCGGGGCCATCCTGGGGCCACAAGACAGTTGGTTATTATTACGGGGAATCAAAACGCTCCGGGCCAGAATGGAACTGCAACAACAATCCGCTTTGAAGATCGCCGGATGGTTGAAAAAACAGCCTTGGGTAATAGATGTCTATTACCCCGGTCTTCCGGACCATCCTGGGTACGCGATCAATAAGTCCCAAGCTTCAGGGTTTGGAGCGGTCTTATCCTTCAAAACCGATACGAAGGAAAGGGCTGGCCGAATCATGAAAGGAGTAAAATTATGGTCGGTGGCTGTCAGTTTGGGTGGGGTGGAGTCCATCCTTTCCTATCCGGTGAAAATGTCCCATGCTGCGATTCCCATCAAAGAGCGGGAAAGGTTGGGCATTACCGATAATCTAATCCGCCTATCGGTTGGGTTGGAAGAGCCGGATGACTTAATCGATGACTTGAATCAATAATCGATTTAAATGAGTTGAAATAATTCAGATCAAAAGAATCTTGACAATTAGATCAATCAGCTTTAATATAAAAATATATCCTAGTAAATTAATAGGATTACATGGAATTAAAATTTGTTTGAGGGGGAATTCAAGTGTCAAAAATTGCCGGTAATTTAACGGAGTTAATTGGAAACACGCCGTTGTTGGAACTTTCAAATTACAATCAGCGCAACGGTTTGAACGCCAGGGTCATCGCCAAGTTGGAGTATTTTAACCCTGCGGGGAGCGTTAAAGATCGGATCGGGTATAATATGATTAAGGACGCTGAGGAAAAAGGGGTACTAAAAAAAGATGCGGTGATTATCGAACCTACCAGCGGCAATACGGGTATTGCTTTAGCTTTCGTCGCCGCCGCCAGGGGGTATAAGCTGATTTTAACGATGCCGGAAACAATGAGTAGTGAGCGGCGCAACCTGTTAAAGGCCCTAGGCGCCGAATTGGTTTTGACCCCAGGGGCTGAAGGGATGAAAGGGGCCATCCGGAAAGCCGAGGAATTGGCGGCGGCCACTCCTAATTCATTTATCCCGCAACAATTTAAGAACCCGGCTAACCCGGAGATCCATCGCCGGACGACTGCGGAGGAGATTTGGAGGGACACCGACGGTAAAGTGGATATTTTTGTCGGTGGAGTCGGAACCGGTGGGACGATTACCGGTGTAGGGGAAGTGTTGAAGCAACGTAATCCGCAAGTGAAAATAATTGCCGTTGAACCATTTGACTCGCCGGTTTTGTCGGGGGGTAGCCCTGGCCCTCATAAAATTCAAGGCATCGGCGCCGGATTCGTGCCTGATGTATTAAATAAATCGGTAATTGATGAAATTATTAAGGTAAAAAATGAGGAGGCTTTTGAAACTTCCCGGAAATTGGCCAAGACCGAAGGTTTACTGGTCGGTATCTCCTCGGGGGCCGCTGCTTTTGCCGCCACGGAAGTGGCTAAGAGGGCTGAAAATAAAGGGAAGATGATCGTCGTATTATTGCCGGACACCGGGGAACGTTATTTATCAACCGTTCTTTTCCAGGAAGGATAGTCAGACAAGAAGGGGTAGGCCATACCGCCCCCAAAACTTCACCGTGGCTTACAGAGCTGCCGGGGGCGGCCGGCTCACCCTGCAAAAATAAATCATCGGTAAGAATTATAAAAAATAAAGAAAGTAGGAGAAATTATCATGAAAAAAAGTCAGTTATTTAGTTTAGTGCTCGCCGGCATCATGATCTTTACCATTAGCAGTTTTATCAATGCAGCTACCGTTTTAACGGTCGGAGCTTCACCAACACCTCATGTCGGCATTCTAAAGTCGATTCAATCCCAATTAACAAAGGAGGGAATCATCTTAAAAATAATCGAGTTTCAGGATTATATTCAGCCTAATTTGGCATTGGCCGAAGGTGAACTGGACGCTAATTTCTTTCAACACATTCCCTATTTAGAACAATTTAGTAAAGACCGGAAACTCGATCTAACTTATATCGCCAAAGTACATATTGAGCCGATTGGAGTCTACTCCAAAAAGATTAAATCCTTAAACAAGCTGAAGAACAATGCCATTGTGGCCATTCCCAATGATCCCACCAACGGCGGGCGGGCACTGCTCCTTTTAGAGCAAGCCAAATTGATTGTACTTCGAAAAGATGTAGGCCTTACAGCGACTGAATTGGATATCGTAAAGAATCCGAAAAACCTACAATTTAAAGCGCTCGAAGCGGCTCAATTACCCCGAGCGCTGGACGATGTTGACATCGCGGTAATCAACACCAATTATGCGTTAACCATCAATTTGGTTCCGACTAAAGACTCTTTGTTCATCGAAGGCGGGGAATCTCCCTATGCCAATGTGTTAGCCGTCCGTACCAAAGATAAAGATAATCCGGCTTTGCTGAAATTGGCCAAAGCCTTGAATAGCAAGACCGTTAAGGATTATATTCTTAATACTTATAAAGGTAGTATCGTACCTGCGTTTTAAGGGATTCCGTCGATTGTCGAAAAAGCCTCTGCTGATTCATTTCTCAGCAGGGGCTTTTTGTGAGTAGAGTAAAGTTGGGTTTGGAGTTGGGCGCCAATTTTGGGAGTTAATTACCCGTTTTGGCTTAAGGTCGAATCTTACCTAAGCGAGGAGTTAATTGGATTTCCTATCAAAAGCTCTGTTGGTTTCAAATAAAATACATTGGTTCTTCGGGTAGGATGGCTTTAGCCCGGTCGGTTAAATCTTGAAGGGTGGTTCCATCAAGGAATTCATTAATCTTATCCCGCAATTCCTCCCAAAATGAGCGTGTAATACAATATTGTTCGCGTTCACAGGATGCTCCCTCAGACCCACCAACACAGTATACCGGGACGATCGGCCCTTCCAAGGACCTTAGAATTTCCCCAACCGTAATTTGGTCGGCCTGCCGGTTAAGTTCATAACCTCCCTGGGCGCCCCGGGAGGCCCTCACCAAGCCCGATTTCCGCAGGCTGGTAAACACCTGCTCCAGGTATGACTCGGAGATACCTTGACGTTCGGCGATAACCCGTAAAGCCATTGGCCCCTCGGAAGCATGTAACGCCATATCAACCATGGCCCTTAATCCATAACGTCCCCGAGTGGAAATTTGCATAACAATACCCCTTTTTAATAATGCATAGTAAAACGATAGGATTTAAAAAAATTCTAACATATCTAAATACCTCTTTCAAGGTTTAAGAAAAGAAAGATAATATCCTTGATGTCTTAAAGTATTTAAATTATTTGATTTGGTCGGCGATTTATGCTACATTAAAAATAATTATTCCTATTTATTTTCTCATATTTTGGAGGCGGTAACCTTGAGTAAACTGGAGCAGCTTAAAGAAATTTTAAAATCCTTACCTGGGGCGGTAATCGCTTATTCCGGAGGCGTAGACAGTACTTTTTTGAGCGTAATTGCCAAAGAGGTATTGGGGGACCGGGTTTTGACGGTAACCGCCGTATCGCCGACCTACCCGGAGCAGCAACTCTTTGAAGCTAAAGAGTGGGCAAGACGTTACGAAATAAATCATACCGTAATAAAGACCAATGAATTTGATGAGCCGAAATTTACCGCTAACCCCCCAGAACGCTGCTACTACTGTAAATTGGCCTTATTTCAGGAGCTAAAGCAGATCGCTGCCGAAAAAGGGGATTGGGTGTTGATGGATGGAGCTAATATCGATGATTTATCCGACCATCGGCCCGGCCACCGGGCCGCTCAGGAACTGGGTGTACGCAGCCCTTTACAGGAAGCGGGATTCACTAAACAGGAGATTCGAGAGTTTTCAAAAAACATGTCTTTGCCGACTTGGAATAAACCGGCTTATGCTTGTCTCGCTTCCAGAGTGCCCTATGGCATCGAAATAACTCCGGAAGTCTTGAAGCGGATTGAATTGGCGGAAAACTTCTTAGCCGCTCTTGGTTTGGTCCAAATCCGGGTCCGGGATCATTTTCCTTTAGCCAGGATCGAGGTAGGCAAAAATGAATTGGGTTTAGCCTGGGACAATCGGGAAGCGATTTGCCGGAAATTGCATGAAGTCGGGTATCCTTATGTTACCTTGGACCTTGATGGTTTTCGTTCGGGAAGCATGAATGAGGTTTTAAAAGCGAATAACGGATAAATGCCATCCCTAAATTTCACAGCTTTCTAAAACAGGAGGTAGGTGCTAAAGCCAATTCCTCCAATGCTGCCAGAAGAATAGACACATCCGTCGGGTTATTGTAGCAGCCAAAGCTGACCCTGACTATTCCCGGAAGCTTGGATTGATTGGGATGATAGGACATATGGCCCAGTTTCAGTAGGTGTTTAACGTAATTGCGGGCGCAGAAACAACCGGTCCTTACGCCAATTCCATATTCGGCTAGAGCTTCGGCCACTGTTTGGTGGTGGAACCCTTCGAGATTAAAACCGATTACTCCAACACGTTGGGTGGATGATTCATTGTAAACGGTTATTCCGGGTATTCGTTTTAAACCGTCTAAAGTCCTTTCAAGCAGCCACTGTTCGTGGTTGATCAGTTCTTGCCAACCGATTTGCTTAAAGACTTTACATGATTCGGCAATCGCTAATGCGCCAAAGACATTGGGCGAACCGGCCTCTTCCACATCCGGTGGATCACTCCAGTAAATTTTTTCGGAATCGATGGCTTTAACCGTTCCCCCGCCTACCTGGCTCGGAATCCCCTGACTAAAAAGCCATTTTGGTCCAATCAAAACCCCGGAACCAAAAGGCGCATACATTTTATGTCCGGAAAACGCCAGAAAGTCTAAATGGCAAGGGTGACCGGCGGGGTGAACTCGGATCGGACGGTGCGGGGCTAATTGGGCGGCGTCAACTAAAATCTTGGCTCCGGCGACATGCGCCAT
>JBLNDC010000175.1:0-4848 GCA_050261255.1 Bacteroidota bacterium | reverse complement strand
GGATAGTAAAGTTTTACTACGTCCTTACGTGGTATTAAAGCCGTCTTATATTCAAAAAATTAAGGATTTAAAATATCAATACATTTATATTGTGGAACCAGGGGATGAAGAACAGAATATCACGGACCTGGAGCCAATCAGAGAAGAAACGTTATTTCAGGCTAGAGGGCTAATTAAGAAGTATTTCACCCTTTTAAAGCAGAATAAAAGCATTGATATAGCCGGTATTAAATCGGTTATCGGGGATATAGTCGATCAGATCATTAGAAATCCCAATATTGTATATAATATGGTAGATATCCGTTCTCACGATGATTATACCTACGCCCATTCCGTCAATGTCTGTGTAATCTCGGTGATGGTAGGCGTCATCCTTAATCTTAACCGGAAACAATTAGAGACATTGGGGATGGGGGCGATAATGCATGATATCGGCAAGATTTTAATTGACAATAAAATTTTGAATAAACCGACCAAATTGGAACCGCAGGAATCGGAATTGGTCCGGAGACATGCCAAAGATGGCTTTGAATTGCTTCGGAAAAAAGCCAATATCAATTTTCTGGCTTCCCATATAGTCTTTCAACATCATGAGCGTGAAGACGGTTCCGGGTATCCGCGGGGCTTGCCCGGAAAGAGAATTCATAGTTATTCTAAAATAGTGGCGGTTGCCGACGCGTATGACGCAATGACTTCCAACCGGGTTTACCAGAAGGAGATTACATCTTTACAAGCTATTGAAGAAATAAAACAGGAAGTTTCCCGTAAGTTTAATGCAGAAGTAGTCGAGGCTTTCTTACAGGTTGTAGCTCCTTTTCCGATTGGCAGCACGATAATTTTTAAAAATGGAGCCAAAGGGATAGTGAAAGCTGTTTCTAGGCTTGAATGTCTAGTGGAAGTTATCGAGGGCCCCAATTGTGGAATTACTTTTAACCTATACCAGTGTCCAGGTCTCAAGGTTGATAAAGTCTATTTTAGTTATTAAGACAACCGTCGTCTTATAAATTACCATCTTTGAAAAAACGGTTCTTTTCATAGATTGCCTGGGAGTGTTTACTACAGGAAATTTTTTTTAGAGCGCAAAAGTAGAATTATTAACAAGGGGGTCATCAAAAGGGACCTTACTTCTTTTGGAAGGATTTTTTTAACCTACCGTCAAATAATTTAGTTAGTTGTCTTACCCGTTCTTCAGGACAATCTCGATATAAGGTAATGTTAAGAGGTGCCATTGTGGTCAAAGAATATACGGATATTCTGATCTTGTCGGCCAGTTACGGCGGGGGTCATAACCAGGTGGCCCGGGCCTTAACTCAGGAACTCCAAAGGCAAGCTCCGGGGATCAAGATAACTACAGTTGATTATTGTGAACTACTTTTCCCCCTAATCAACCGCATCAGCCAATTTAGCTATACCCAAAGTATCCGGCATTTTCCGGTCGGATATGCCTTATATTACCAAGCTACAGGCAACATTTCCCCCGATTCGTTCTGGCAAAGAAGATTAAACAGGCTGGGATATAGTGAATTGATTATGTTGGTCAATAGGTTGGAACCTCGCGTAGTCATCTCCACCTTTCCTTTGCCCGCCGGTGTGCTATCCCGGATGAAAGAGGCAGGGGTTCTTAGCGCTCCGGTAGTAACGGTCATTACCGACATGTGTGTCCATAGCCAATGGATTCATCCGAAAACCGACCTCTATTTGGTCGGCTCTCCCGAAGTTGCCGCCGGCTTGGAAAAAAGGGGCGTCGCCAGAGATAAGATTGGAATAACCGGCATTCCGATTCTACCGGTCTTTAGAGAAAAAGTCGACTCGGAAATGGTTAGGCGGGAATTCGACTTTGATTCCAAAGCGAAAATAATCTTGTTTATGGGCGGCAATGACGGAATTTTTGGGACCAACCATTTTAATTTTATATTACGTGATTTGCCTCCGGATGTTCAATCCGTGGTTATAACCGGTTCGAATCAAGACTTATACGACCGTTTGCATTCGAATAGTTATCAAAAATACCGGGTCAGGGCGTTTAAGTATGTTGAAAACGTAGCCGGGTTGATGAAGATCAGCGACCTATTGGTTACCAAAGCGGGAGGCGTTACGATATCCGAAGCCCTGGCGGTGAACTTACCGATGATCATCTTCAAGCCGACCCCGGGCCACGAAGTGGCAAACGCCAATTATTTATTAAAACATCGGGCCGCTTTCATCGCTAAACGGGAGCGAAGCTTGAAAAAAGTAATTTATCGAATGATCGTTGATGATGGTTTTCGTCAATGTTTTAGCCGTAATTGTTTTAAAATTGCCACTCCTGATTCGGCGGAGAACGGAGCAAGGCTGATTATGAAGTTGTTTACTCCTTCGGTCCGGCTCTTCAGGGAATATCAAGACCCTTTGGTAAGGAGAGAAATTCGTGTCTAAAAATAAAGAAACTTCGGGAAACCATCCGGTGGTATTATCATTTTTGGCGATCATCGCCGCGGTTGAATTTATCCGGATGTCCTTATTCTTGACTTTTTTGCCAAGTTTCTTGACTAAGCTTCATTTTGATACGGTCGCCTTGGGGGCAGTAATCTCCGCCAATATTTTAGCGGACAATCTTTCAAAGGGCGCTATGGGTTGGCTGGTTGATCATAAAGGGCCTTGGCCGGTATTGTTCTCCGGCAGTTTAGCCGTGTTTGCCGGAATATTAATTATCATAAATTTTCATCAACATCTTTCAATGCTAATTATTGCGGCAATTATAATCGGATTGGGCGTCTCTCCGGCATGGCCGGCAGTCATCTCCGGGGCTATTCAAAGCCTTGGTGAAGCAAAAAAGGCCACGGCTATCAGCTTGATTTCGGTAATTTGGTTGGCTGGGGGCGGCTTGGGCCCGATCATAATGGGCTTTTTGATCGATGCTGGAAAAGGCGGTTTTTTAAAAGAATTTAATTTGGCAATTATTGACGCTTATCAGACCGGGTTCGCGTTGTTGATAACCATGGCTATTTTGGCGGTCACCATTTGCCTACTCGGTTGGTTTTTCTGGCGGCGAATCCCTCACCTTCAGGAGGCTGTAGCCATCAAGGAACAAAATAAGCACCGCCTTAAGGATGTTCTATGCCGTTTATGGAAAGTCAAAGGGTTAATTCCGGGGATGCTCTTTCAAACAATCTCCCTTGGAATGCTGCTTCCCAATTTATTACCGTATGCTACCGGTAAGTTGGGTTTGACCGAGTCGGAATATAGCATGCTTTTATTAATTGGAGGCTTGGCTGTGATCCTCCTGATGGTCCCCGTCGGCCGTTGGGCAGATCATTGGGGGACGAGAGGTTTTTTAGTAACCGGGTTTGCTATGGCGTCTTTTTCACTTATGCTGTTAGGGTTATGGGGAAATTCCTTTAACATTTGGGGAATTGTCATTTTGATCGGAATGTCGTATGCCTTGATTCAACCTTCGTGGAATGCTCTATTGGCTGGAGTTATTCCCCCGGCGCAGCGCGGGGTCTTAATGGGCTTATTTATGTCTGTCGAGGGTCTGGGATTTGGAATTGGACCCATTATCGGAGGCTTGCTAGGGAAGATAGACGGCAGTGAAACGCAATTCTTACAATCGATCGGACCGGCTGCTCCGTTTTATGTCAGCAGTATCTGTTTGGCCATGATGGCTGTGGTCTATTTGGTGTATCCGTTTCATCAATATAACGATCTTTAAAATTCAATTATTTGGAATGAAGGCGGTCGCTTGATTGGAATCGGAATCGGTATCATTTTACTCTGGGGATTAGTCTTTCCATTTACTGATTGGTATGTAAGGTTCGTTTCCCGAAGAACAATTAAAGAGGGAGCAGAAACGGGAACCAAAATTTGTTTATCATTTGATGACGGCCCCGATCCCCGCTATACTCCGGAAGTTTTGAAAATTCTCCGGGAATTTAAGGTTCCGGCGGTCTTTTTTTTAGTAGGGGCCAAGGCGGAGCGTTCGCCGGATCTGGTAAAGAGAATCGAAGCTGAGGGACATCAGATCGGGTGCCATACCTATGATCACCGGCACGCCTATTTACTCTCTCCGCGAAAAAGCTTGGCCACTATCAGCGAAGGCCGGCAGGCAATCGAGAAGATCACCGGGAAGACTTTACGTTGGTTTCGACCGCCTTGGGGGGCGCTTAACCTGTTCCAATATAGATTTTTAAAACAGCTTGGACTACAAACCGTTCTTTGGAATGCTAACGCACGGGACTGGAATAAGAAGACCGGGGCTTCGGGGATTTTAAAACGGTTATTGAAGAAAGTAAAACCGAATTCAATCATTGTGTTACATGATTCCGGCGGTGAAAAGGGAGCTCCCGAAAACACGGTGGCTGCATTGCCAGGAATTATCAAATGGTTGCAAAATAACGGTTATACCTTTGTAAGTTTGGAAGAGGCTTTGGGAGGGGATCTAAAATGTTAGGCGTTGGGATTCTCAGAAAAATCGGGGAAAAAATCGACGCTCGTTATCAAAAAAAAGTTGGAGCGGTAACGATCCCCGGATCGCTAAACAACTTGTTATTAGTCTGTTATCATAATTATCAAGGTAAAAGAGAAGTGATTACCAACGACGGGGTCACTGTCAATCCCGGCGATCCAGTAGGTGAGCTGCATTTTAACAACAAACGAATTACGGAGCTTGCGGCGGAATCTTCGGAACGTTCGATGGAATGGCGTTTAATTGAAATTTTAAAGGCGGAGTTTGCAGCTTTAGCCGAAGCTAGCGCAGGTGGATTAATTCCAGGCAACATTAGAGCGTTTTATGGGGTCAATGTTTTGGCTGCGGGAGCGAAGCGAATGGGCTTTACCTTGGTCCCGATTGCCCCGGGGTGGAACCGCTGG
>JBLNDC010000174.1:0-5595 GCA_050261255.1 Bacteroidota bacterium | reverse complement strand
AACGCCAAAGGAAGGTCATTCACTTCACAGTTGAAAGCATCAGCCAAGGCCAAGGCGATCTTCACCGCGGAATATGCGTCATTACACTGGCCGATATCCAAGAGCCGCGGAATTTCGCCGATGGTTCCCAGATTTTTATCGAAAAAGCGGAATTTACCGCAGGCCAGAGTCAAGACTACCGTGTCTTGAGGTAATTTCTCCACCAACTCGGTGTAGTAATTACGCCCGGGTTTAGCGCCGTCACAGCCCGTCACCAATAGAAAATGCTTAATCGCTCCTGACTTTACCCCTTCAATCACTTTAGGGGCGATTCCTAAAACAGTATTATGTCCGAAGCCGACCATTACTTCGCCCCGATCCTGGTCCGATTCAAAACCGGGCATCGCCAAAGCTTTTTCGATCACCGGGCCGAACTCTCCGTTTTTAACATGGCGGACTCCCGGCCAACCCACCAGCCCGGTGGTAAAGATATTCTCCCTGTAGGACTCCACCGGTTCCTGGATACAGTTGGTCGTCATCAAAATCGCTCCAGGAAACTCTTGGAACTCCCGGCGCTGGTTCTGCCAGGCAGTGCCGAAATGCCCATAGAGCCGTCCGCTTTTTTTCAACCCCGGATAACCATGGGCCGGCAGCATTTCGCCGTGAGTATAAATATAAACATCTTTACCTTCGGTTTGCTCCAGCAAATTAGCCATGTCTTGCAGATCGTGACCGGATACCAGGATGCACTTTCCCTTTTTATGCCCCAGCGGGACCTTGGTTGGCACCGGATGGCCGTAGGCGCCGGTGTTCGCCCGATCCAGGAGCTCCAAGGCGAGAAAATTCATTTCGCCGCACTTGAAGGCCATAGCTACCCAATCGGCCAGTGAAAGATCGGTCTTAACCAATGCGGCCAAGGCCATATAAAGAAAAGCGTAAATCCGTTCATCCTCCTGGCCTAAAATCGCCGCATGGTCCGCATAAGCGGCCATCCCCCGGAGACCGAAAACCAAAATTTGCTGAACGGATTGGCGGTCTTCGTCCAATTTTGAATTCCAAACCTGCCCTACTTGTTGCCCTTGTTTAATCAGCTCCGGAATGGAATCCGCCGGTTTAAAGGTTGTGGCCGGATCGTCGAAGACTACTTTACCGCCGGCTTTTTCAACCTTATCTTTTAATTGGTCGCGCTGCTGGACACATTGATTGATTAATGCCTGAAAACGGGCTTCATCAAAGTTGACATTGGTCAAAGTGGCAAAGATCGCCTTCAGGATAAACCGGTCTACCTCATGGTCGATTACGCCGACCTTCCGGCCTTCATTGGCATAATGAGCCACACCCCTCACCGCATGCATTAATAAATCCTGCAAGTCAGCGATAGCGGCCGTTTTGCCACACACTCCCTTTACAGTGCAAGCGGTGCCTTTGGCCGTTTGTTCACATTGATTACAAAACATCTTTTTCTCCTTATTACACAATTATTGCACTAATTTATCCCTTATTCTCTCCTGTTTTACAACAATTATTAAAAAACCACCCTCAAAAAGGGTGGTGTAAATATGGATTAACTTCTGACCAAAAGGTCCCTTAAATACCCGACTAGATAAAGAGAGCCGCAGATTATAGCCAGACGGTTATCGGTGGCTAATAATAACTCCAAGGCCTTTTCCGGAACTGGCTCGGCTACAATTTCAATTCCCAATTCAGCAAATACTTTAGTTAAGTCTTCCGTTTTAGAGCTTTTAGGGTCAGGAACCGTCGTGATGATTACCCGACGGGCTACCGGAGCTAAAATAGCCGCCATCTCCGCCAAAGGCCGGTTGCCTAAAATACCGACCAACAAATCTGCTTTTTGTCCAGGGTAAATTGAAGTCAAGGTCCCAGCTAAGGCCCGCATCCCGTCGGGGTTATGGGCCCCGTCCAGATATAGTTTAAATCTTTCAAATCCGGGCACTCTTTCAAAACGCCCCGGCCAATGTGCTTTGGCCAGGCCGGTGATTATATTCTCTTGAGAAAGCTCTAAGTTTAATTGGGATAAAAACTCCAATCCGGCTAAAAAGTTGAGACAATTATTAATTTGATGTTTCCCAACCAATCCGGTTCGGACGGTTAATCCGCCGAATAATGGATGATTGATGTCGAAGCTATTTCCCCTTTCATTAACGATGGCCCGCTCAATATTAAGGCTGCCCGCCAAAGAATAAGGGGCCTTCCGACTTATGGCAACCTCCGTCAAATACTTTTCAATCTCCGGCTCCTGTATTCCGATGACCACCGGCACTCCTGGTTTAATGATTCCCGCTTTTTCAAAAGCGATTTTTTCCAAAGTATCGCCTAGGTATTCCCGATGGTCCAGCGCGATATGAGTAATCACCGAAAGTATGGGGATTACGACGTTCGTGGCGTCGAACCTCCCGCCCATTCCCACTTCGACTACTGCCAGATCCACTTCCCGTCGTGCGAAATATAACAGTCCGGCCGCTGTTCCCAATTCAAATTCAGTGGGAGGACCGAAGCCGTCCGTGGCTACTTCTTCCACAACTGATTTTAGCTCTGTAATAACTTCAGCCAAATCGGCTTCGGAAATTGGTTCTCCATTTACTGTGATTCGCTCCCGGTAACTGCTTAAATGGGGAGAGGTAAACCGCCCTACTTTCAACCCTGCTTCTCTAAGCGCAAAGTCGTAAAATGCGGCAGTCGAACCCTTGCCGTTGGTCCCGGCGATATGGACGATCCGGTACTTATCCTGAGGGTCCCCGGCTCGTTTCAAAATCTCCCGGATCCGCTCCAAGCCAAGCTTGATTCCGAACTTGGAACAGTCGTGAATATATTGCACCGCAGCTTGATAATTCATTTTCCGCCTTCCCAAAAAAGAAGAAAACGGCACAAACCCGCTTCCCCCTAAAAATTTTCAGTGCTATAATATTACCAATATTGTATCACAAAATAAACTTGAAACAAGAGGTCTTCTCCTCGTGCTAATATATAAAAGTCTATGAAACGAATAACAGGACTAAATGATCGGGTCGTACTCGTCCTCCGCGAAAGCGGTGCTCGTGCGCGTAATCGTCTTTAAAGCTTATGATTTGTCTCCAAAATTCGATTACGATTACGAGCACGAGCACGGACTCATTAGTGACTGAAACTCCTATCCGAACTACGCTAATGGAGGTCGACATGCATATCGTTCTCTACCAACCGGAAATACCTCAAAACACGGGAAACATCGCCCGGCTTTGCGCCGCGGCCCAAGTCGAATTACACTTAATCGAACCCTTGGGCTTTTTCTGGGATGATCAGCGTTTAAAACGGGCCGGACTTGATTATTGGGAATTGGTAAATATCAAACGCCACTTGAATTTCGAAACTTACCGTTCGCTCTACCCGGAGCAGCGCCTTTTTTACGCCACCACCAAGGGGCGGCGCTTTTATTCGGATCTATCCTACCAGCCTAATGATTCCCTGGTATTCGGCCCGGAGACTAGAGGCCTGCCGCCGGAGATCCTCAGTCTCGACCCGGACCGGAATATTAAAATCCCGATGTTCGGTGAAGCAAGGTCGTTGAACTTGGCCAACTCGGTGGGGATTATTCTCTATGAAGCCTTACGCCAGCAAAACTTTCCAGGTTTAGTATAAAAGTAATTTTGCCGCTGAACCGTAGACCTACAAATCCGTATAATCTGTGTTAATCCCGTCTAAGAAAAGACTTTTTGACAGAATTACAGGATTTGTAGGATTCTTTATAACAACTTATGCTTCTCTCTTTACTTAGTTCAAAAAGCAAAATACCCTTGTTTCCAAGAGTATTTAAATCCGGTAATCTGTTCAATCCGTCTAATCCTGGTCAAATATTTTCGACGCTCTTTACTTCCGGGACGGTCTGTTTTAAATACCGTTCAATACCGTTTTTCAAGGTCATCTGGGACATCGGGCAGCCAGCGCAAGCCCCTTGTAAACGGACCTGAACCACCCCGTCATCGGTCACGTCAATCAATTCAACATCTCCCCCGTCAGCCTGCAATGACGGCCTGATTTTGTCCAAAGCTTCGGTTACTTTTTCTTTCATCGTAATCCCCTTTTCCAATTTCTATCGGTTCGATTTTACCATACGTTTATCAAAATAACAATCCATGGAGTGTTTTTGCAACCATTCGTTAACTTCGCCGGGAACTACTCTATCATACCTAGAAGTTCCGTTCTCCGATAGCTTGAACATTTTTCAGGTAATTTCACCTGTTAATATTATCCATTAATAGCGTGACCAAGCTATTCTCTACATAGTTCTTTAATCGCCAAATACAACAAATGACTGGCTTTTTGGTACTGAGCTCCGCTTTTTTCCGGCTCAGCCAAAATTAAAGACGCTTCGAATATAGCATCGGTGACTTTTTTAAGGCCTACAAAAAGATAATCCGGCAAACCAAACCTGATAAAATCCTGAATCTCGTTTAATAATTCGTGGATCTTGGTTTCCGAAAAAGACTCTCTACCCCTAGCCTCGTATGTATTAATAATCTCTTTCCACTTGGCGATCCGATCTTGTTGAGCCTGGGTCAACTCTCTCATTTGACTGGTCAAGCAATCACCTCAGATCCGATTAGATCCCGATCCGTACTCCGGCATGATAACCGGAAAGATCTAATTCGCTCTCATCACTCTCTATTTTCATAGACCGATATCCGACAAAAAAGTCAACCAAAGGCATAGTCGTAAAGATCAAATCAATCTTGGCGCTGTTGAAATCGATCTCTCCATCAAAAGCATCACTTTTCAGGTCCACCGGAACGAGTGCAACGCCGCGTATGGAGAAGAAGTTATTCAACTCTTTTTCCAAACCGACGCCGAGGACTGACCCTTTAACTTCAATTGCTGGAACGCCTTTTATATCAAATTCATAAGTTTGATATCCGGCAAAGGCTACCAATTTGCAGAAAAACAGCGGTAGCTCCGTCCCAATTCTTGCTCCGGCCATTGTAAATTCGGTATCCTCCAATTCCCCGGAGGCCAAATCCGCTCCTAACCTGACTAAAACGAAATTCAAATCGCCGCTTAAGTAATATACATTTCCTGATTGAGAAAAATCGCCCGCTTCCAATTTCGCTTCCGATATTTCGGGTGTGATCCGGAAGATATCGGCAGACGCCACAGTGGCAATAGAAAATAAGAGGCAAATCGTCAAGGATAACACCAATAAAGTTTTCATAAAAATACCTCCATATAACTTTTTTTAAGGAAATAAGCTACTTTGATTATCGGTATTTCTAAAAGGAAGATTAACAATTATTTGAATTTCGACATAAGGTAAATGGTTCCTCCGTTTCTTGTTTTAAGTGGAATATTGACATTATAAACGTAAAAATTTCTATTTTACAATAATGCTGTTTAAAACTGAATAAAAAACCCTGAATCGAAGGATCAGGGTTTTACTTAGTTTATATACTGAATCTACCAACAAATCATGGCATCTTTGGTTTCGCTCTTAAGGTTAGTTAGTTTCTTGGCATTTTCAAGGTCGATCACTGTAATTTTAGAATTATCCGGGATATACATCCGTTTTCCGTCGGGACTAAAATAAGGAACCGGCGCCTCCACCTCCTGAAACGCCAAACGGACCGA
>JBLNDC010000173.1:0-4400 GCA_050261255.1 Bacteroidota bacterium | reverse complement strand
AAAGAAAATCTTAATTTAACTTTTTTCTGAAACGAGTTTAATCTAATTGGATATAAGGCGGGGATCTTATGGAAGTCAAGGATAGTTTTGAATCTCTATTAAAAAAGTGTGAAACCAATTTAAAAACAGGCATCGATCAGATCCGTTATGAATTGGCCAAGAAAGGGCTCTCGAAAACCCCTTCCGGGGCCGACCTTTACCTGGATCAATGCATCGATCTGTTATCCACTGAGACCCGTAAAGCCTTGGGGGAAATCAGGGGGTTAATTTACAAACCCAAAGAATGGGAGCCAATCCGCGCTACACTTAATCAGTTTATTGAAGAACAATGTGATTCATTTCATGATTTTCTGGTAAACAGTTGGGGACAGCCGTCCGCCCAAGTATTAAACCAGCTTAACTTAGTTAAGTCATCGGTTAAGCAAGAACACGGCATTTATATCGACCGCCAAAAATTAAAGCTCTCCAAAGGAGAGCATCTAACCAAAGACATAGTCAAGATCCTTATTTTCGGGCTCGCCGCAGGCATCTTCGCGTTTTTGCTCAAAATTATCTTGTCCCATTAGGGATATATGTGAGTTTTCAAATATGTTAAATATCATTCAAATAAACTCTACTTACCCCAAATGCCACAGGTGTCTGGTGCTTTTTAGCCCGCTAAATCTCGAAAACACTCGTGATCCTCTATCCATTTCACAACGCCATCTTCGTCATACGATTCGCATATACAATCGGCAGCAGCTTTAACCTCATCATTTGCGTTTTTCACAGCCACACTCAGATCACAGACTTTGAACATCGGCAAGTCATTATGATTATCTCCGAAACCAATAACTTTCCGATACCCATATGTTTCACGAAGGAACCTTACGGCGTTTTCTTTGGAAGCTCCGGCGTTGAAAATTTCCAAAAACCATAGATCTTTACTATATGTGTTATTTACCATCGACATATTAATGTCCGGTATTTTCTTTAGTCCGTCATAAACAGGCTTAACTCGGTCATATGTATCCAATAGGGTGAAATACATTATCTGCTCCGACGATATTTCGCCGAAATCGTTTACCTGACGGAAAATTGAATTATAACGCGCCTTTCGATCTGCGACATAGTCATATAAAGGCTTCTGTTCGAGTGATTCGTAGTATGATCTAAGCGCATCGTCTTTAAATTCATATATCAGCGCCGAAACATTATGTGATTTTAATACGGCAACAATATTTTTAACCGCCTCGGCGGTAAGCCAGTAAACTTTGATAGGGCTTTTTTGCTTGACATCATATATTATAGCTCCGTTGAATGAAATAATCGGAATGTTTAGTTCAATATCGGCCATAATCTCCTTTGCGGCGTCAATTGTACGGCCTGAAGCAACTGTAAAATTTATCCCGCGCGAAATTAACTTATTTAACCCGCTTTTTGTGTATTCAGATAGAATTGCATTATGGTTTAATAATGTTCCATCAAGGTCGGATACATAAAGGGTTTTACTTTTGGCCATATCAGGTTGCCTCCTATTTAAATAACTTCCGTCCCAAAAAATCGGAAAATCCGCCTACCGCTTTTTGAATAGGTCCCAAATGAATATCGTAATAATAATCGGACTTAAACCAACCTTTTTCTTTATAATACTTATAATCATACAGTTTTAAAGCTGAATTTTGAAGGCCCGAGCGTGTCATTCTAAATATCATTATCTTAAACAACGAAGGTTTAACCGATTTTTCCTTGTTTAACCTTTTAAAAAAATGCTCTGATAGGCTCTTAATATTGGCTTTTAATTTTTTAAGCTGTTTTTCCGGTATTGGCTCAGGGGTAATCACCGTTATACCCTTAAGCACATCAAAACCCAAATTATCCCCTACGCTTTCCAGATATTTTTGAATTTGGTTCCCAAAGGGGATAAACTGCGTTCCAATAGCTGTAAAGGTTTTTTTGAAAAATCTCGGTCTGTGATAGATAAAAGCAATCCGGTCAATAAAATTTTTCATTCGCCCCGAAACTTGAAACGCATAACTTGGACTTGCGAAAACAACACCATCCGACTCTTCCATTTTTGCTATCAGCGCATCACGATCATCGTTATAAGGGCAGAATTGCTCGCCTTTATCAAAGCATATCTTGCACCCGCTACAAAACTCGAGATTATAGTCGTTTAAAAAAACGTACTCAAAAACAATGTCCCCAAGTTTTTTTAAGTTTTTTTCAAATTCTTGAACAGCCAAATAGGTTCCTTTTTTTCGGGCGCTGCCGATAAATGCGGTAATTTTTTTCACGATTGACCTCCTTACCGGGTATCGTTGAAGTTGAATAGTGTTATCATTCGTTAGAAGCGCCAAATATGATAACATTCGTCAACATATCCCGGATAACCTGTTTTATGAATCCGTTTCAGTAAAAATTCCCTCCCGATAAGGGATATTTTACAAAATCTTCAACCCCATGCAAATAAAACCCGGCCTCACATTTTCAGATTACAAACGGGATAATCCGCTTAGGAACATTTTTTTGATATGATTTATATTCTTCGCCATACTCATTCAAAAGAGATTTTTCTTCATAAATTATCATGATCAAATATAAGCCGATCGACACCGGCAGATATAGTAATGATATGAATGAATTAAAGACGAGGTTTAGTCCGAAAAACGCAAAGATGGTCCCAGAATAAATCGGATGACGCACAATGCCGTACACGCCTTGAGTAATCAAACCTGATTTCTCTCTTAAGCTTGGGATTACGCCCATTTTTAGGAATGAAGCGATGATGAATCCGAAACCGATGGCTGTTAAAATGACGCCGACCTAGATTCTAACTACATCTAAACCCATCATTGGAATATTCGTTTGTGGTAACAATGGAGATCCAAACAGAGGCCCCACAAATAGTAAGACAAACATTTTTTGAAGCCAAACCGGCATCTCAAAAAACTTTTTCTTCCTATTGTCCGAAGCTAAAAAGAAAAGGTAAACCAGAGTAGCCAACATGTTGATGCTTAAAACCGCAATCACTAGAAAGGTATTTGAATTATCCAACATGGTAATCCCTCCGCTTTTTTTAATCAGGCCGACTCCTGCTCCAGGCAAAAATCACGGTTAGGTCGGGAAATTTGTTCTTTGCTCATTAATTGATAAGCTACCAGTATCGTAATTAGAACAATAACCGAAAGCAGCCCAAAAATCGCGCCCATGCTTAAACCCAGCTTTTCAAAGGACACTTGATAAATCCCAATCAAGCCAAATATAATAAAGGCTCCTGCCGATACTAATTTAATTATCCGCTCGGGAATTTTCTTACATGCCACAACACCAACTAATATTCCAATCGCATCGGCTATTAACATTCCGGTAGTTGTCCCAAACAAAATCCCTATCGGTTCAGTGGGAAATTTGGTAGCCAAAGCTATCGTAGCTAGTTGGGTTTTATCACCGAGTTCCGCAATGAAAAAATAAATAGCGACTGTCATAACCGCTCCATATTTGGTGGTCCGGTTCTCTTCCCCTTCCAGTTTGTCTCCTCGGATTGTCCACAAACCGAAGAAAATAAAAGATAATGCTGCAATTCCTTGAATCCATACTTCCGCGGTTTGAAATTTTGTTAGTAAATTACCTAATGCCACCGCTAGACCATGATTTAGTACTGTAGCAAAAAAGACTCCGGTAAGTACTTTTGAAGCTTTATACTTTGTTGCAAAAGCCATGGCCAATAGTTGAGTTTTGTCACCCATCTCGGCAAGTGTCACCGCGCCTACTGAAAAGATAAATGCAATTAATGATGAATTCATTTTTTCTCTCCTTTTCGCTTAATTTAAGTATAAAAAAAGACTTCCGACATAATCAAAAATGATTATGTCAAAAGTCTCGTTTCCTAAAAGTATTAGGTTGTAAAGCCAGATGAAACCGGAGTTTCACCAGTATGTTGACTTTACAATGGCAACTACTCCCTTTTAACAATCATATATTATCTTTTTTCCGGATGAATGTCAAGGCAACTCAGGAACTTACGAACTTATCTATTTAATTTTCATTTGGGAGTTATCAAAGGGGTCAGGTTTTTAGGCCCAACTGCGACACCTTGCCCCTAAACATGGGCAACCACCATTCACGGAAGCCTAAAACCGCGTCCCTCCAGGCTATATTTTTCTAACTTGAAGAATCTTTCGGTTTTGATCACTATGGAGCGAGGCGACGGTCCTTTTTCCAAATAAAAGGCCGCCTTCTCAGGCAGCCATACTGTCTTATACCTCGACCGGATCGTCGGGGTGAGCCTCATTCCAGAGGGCGATGATCTCGGCCTCACTTTTGCCAATATTCTCGCGATTAATCCATTTACCTCTAAACCCTGCGTTAATGCGTTTATCCAGATCGGGGTTGACTCGTACTCTAATATTCACGGTACC
>JBLNDC010000172.1:0-9272 GCA_050261255.1 Bacteroidota bacterium | reverse complement strand
CTTCCCGCCGATGGTCACCCAGATGATCGCGGTCGGGGAAGAGACGGGGGAACTATCAACCATGCTCAACCAGGTGGCGGACTTTTATGAAAGGGAAGCCGGGTATGCTATCGAGTCATTGACTAAATTGATTGAACCGGCGATTATGGTATGCCTGGGCGGAGTAGTCGCCCTAGTAGTGGCGGCGGTGATGATACCGATGTTTACAATGAGTTCGGGAGCCATGCTAAAATAAAAACAAATTAGAATAATCAGGAAAGGAGGTGAGAATAATGATGAAACTGTATAAGAATGAATTTGGTTTTACACTAATCGAAATTTTGATTGTCGTCTTAATCATTGGGATTATTGCTGCATTAGCAATACCTAATCTTATTCAGGCTAGAAATTCTGCTTGGGTTAATACCTGTAGGGCGAATCGTTCGACAATTTCGTCGGCAGCCGAACTGTTCCGTATTCAAGGGGGTAACCTGACCGGTACTAATCCTAATATATTATTAGTTGCTGCTCCTGGTGGAACTGCACCGGTATTAAGAGCTCTTCCTAATTGTCCTGCAACAAACGCAGTCACATATCAATTCACAAATTCTGGTGATAGTGAGGTTTCCTGTACAAACGTAACTGCAGGTACGCATGCTCAATAAAATTTGGAGTAGGAATTTGTTCTCATTTTTATTAGGATTACTAGGTTTAGTCCTAGGCAGCTTTTTAAACGTCCTTATCTATCGTATCCCGCGGGGGGAGTCAATCGTTCTCCCCCCCTCCCATTGTCCGAACTGTAACCATAGGCTGGGATTTTTTGATCTGTTCCCGGTCTTAAGTTATCTTGGGCTGCGGGGACGCTGCCGCTATTGTAAAATTCCGATTAGTTGGCGGTATCCGTTGGTGGAGTTGATTACCGGAGGATTAACCCTGCTTTGTTGGATACGGTTTGGGCTGAGTATCGATGGGCTAATGGCATTGATTTTGACTTATGTCTTAATTGCGATCGCTTTTATCGATCTTGAACACCAAATAATACCTAATGCTCTGACATTGCCGATGATTGTACTTGGATTGGTATTTCGAATATTGCAGGGGGAGATCGTAGCCGGAATTATAGGCGGTCTCATCGGTGGAGGACTTCTGATCATAGTTACTCTCCTTTATCCGAAAGGTATGGGCATGGGAGACGTCAAGTTTTTGACCATGACCGGAGTTTTTTTAGGTTGGGAGAAAGCATTATTCACTTTGTTTAGCGGGAGCTTTTTGGGGGTAATGGTCATTATTCCTTTGATGCTCTTGAAGAAGATTGACCGAAAATCAGCTTTTCCATTCGGTCCCTTTTTAGTAATTGGAACCTTGATAGCCCTTTATTGGGAGGAAGTTGTATTTAAAGTATTTGGGTTATACGGGTTGTGATTAGTATAGAAAGGTAATGATTGCCGACCGGACGGATTGGCAATCAATGTCTTTCCATTTTTGAATCATAATGAATATGAACAGAGCTTATTCGGATGTCAACCAATCCCCTTCTCTACAACATAAGGAGGGGAATCGCTGTTTTACCAGCATTACTAGGCGAATTAGAGAGTAATTTTAAAAAATCCTTGACTTATATGAACTTTTTGCCGATTATATTATGTGAATAATTGGCAAAACCGGAATGAGGAGTAATTAGTTTTATGGCAAAACTCGGAGTCGGTTTGGATATCGGCGCAAATTCGATTAAAGTTGTTGAATTGCAAGGCGGTTTAAAGCCCCGGCTGAGTCGTTTTGGGAAAATGGCTTTGCCTGAGGGCGCATTAAGCGCCGGGGAGGTTAAAGAACAGGAACAGGTTGGGAAGGCGATCAAAGAACTATTCGCCAAGACCAAAATCGCTTCGAAACGGGTTGTAATCGCCATTGCCGGTCAAGCGGCGATTATCAGGCATATTAAGATGCCCTTGATGGAAGATAGCGAGGTGGCCAACGCAATTCATTGGGAAGCGGAACGTTATATTCCCTTCCCCGTGGATGAAGTCACGCTGGACTTTAAAGTTATTAAACGATATCTAGACCAAAATGAAATGGACGTATTAATGGTTTGCGCTAGGAACGATATTATTTACAGTCACATTGAGACCCTGAGGAGTATCGGACTCCAGACTCAAGTGGTTGATATTCAGACCTTTAGCTTAATGCGCACCGCAGGCCTGGAAGCGTCCAATACCGAAGGCGCAGTGGGGTTATTGGACATCGGGTTTGAAACATCCGATTTGATGATCCTCAAGGATGGAATCCCCCTTTTTACCCGGGTTATTCCATTAGCGGGGAACCGGTTTACTAAAACAATCGCTACCAATCTTGGAATTACCTCCGAGGAAGCGGAAGAGATTAAAATCAATAAAATTGACGCTTTAAGCCAAAGCGAGTCCATAATGAGTCAAAGTCTGGACGCCAAAGCTAATTTTGCCATGCAGGAAGGTTTAAAGGAATTGACTTTGGAGATCCGGCGCTCTTTTGACTACTTTCACATGCAGGAAAGAAATGAAGAAGTGAACCGGTTGGTCATTAATGGCGGCGGTTCGCTCTTACCCAATTTGGCGACTTTTCTCAACCGGGAATTGGGCATTCCGGTCATTGATTGTGCTATTCCCCAAGGAATAAGCGTGCCCAAGAAATTTCGATCTATTTTGGAAACCGAATTACCGTTATATAGTGTAGCCTTGGGCTTGGCAATGCGGGAGGTGATCCCGGAATGAGAATCAACCTTTTACCCCTTGAATTCCGGCCCAAACAGCAAGTTACTTTTTTAAATATTATGATTTTGCTTGGAGGCATAATCGTATTATTGGCTTCCATCGGGTTCGGAATCTACGAATATTTTAATTATCAAGATTCCATTCAAAAGCTAGCCTTAATTGAACAACAGATCACTTTTCTCCAACCACAAATGGAGGAAGTGCGGAAATTGGAACAGACCCAAACTGAATTGCTCAAATTACAGCAAGAGATCGACAAGATTAGAAGTTTTTATCAACCGCAACTTGAAATATTCAATGGCCTGGCGGTATTTATGCCCGGAAACATTTGGCTGGAAGAGTTGAGTATCGACCCCCAAGGAAAGGTGGTTGTCTTTGGTCAATCGCTAAATATCCCGTTAATCGGTAATTTTTTAAATCAAATTAACCATAGTGAATATTACCAAAGTACCTCTTTAAAAGAGATCAAATTAGAAGAGGATGACGCTTTGATTAGTTACCAGTTCAATCTGGAAATGGTAACCGGGAGGGGCTCCCTTGAGTATGACGAAAAAAAATAATCTTTCAATAATAATTTTTATCATATTAACGGCGCTTTGTTCCGGGGGTGTTATTGCCGGCGGCGTTTATTATCTAACCAAAACTAATGAATTGTCTGCCAAAATCATGCAACGTGAGTCCGAATTCATGGAAATGAAGCGGAAAGTAGCGATGTTGCCGTTATTAAGAGAACAAAGCAAGACCGGGATTGCCGAAATTAATAGATTACACCGGTTTGCGCCCAGTCGTGAAGAGCAAGCGGCCTTCATTTTGGAGTTGGAACGGATGGCTCGGATTTGCGGGGTGGATATTGTTCTCTGCCAACTGGATAATACAGCCAGAAACTATAAAAATATGCCTGCTTACCAAGTATACCAATGGGCTGTGGAATTGAACGGGGACTATCATGGTGTAAAAAGTTTTTTGGAAAATATTCTCCAATCAAAGAGATTTATGATGGTTTCGGCTTTGAATATCAACTCTTCCGAACCGGAAAAGGAAAGCAGAAAAGCATATGAATTAAATGCAAAATTGGTGGTTGACTTAATTGCACCCGTGGAACAAGGGCAGGTGAATCCATGAACGGCAATTCCCAAGAAAAACAACCGGCTGTTAGGCCGGGTTTATTGATATTGTTATTCATCGCTTTAGGCGCAGCATTATATTGGAATTTTTTTAAGCAGCCTAAACCGGCGCAAGTCATTCCCACTCCTCCCACTTCTAATATTGCGCCTTTGACTAATAGCGATATCAGCAGTAAACCGGAGATGGAGGATAATCTAATCGGTACGGGGCCGGTTTCCAAGAGGGATCTCTTTTTACCTCCGCCATCGGTCATTGTAGCCCGGCGCAGAAAAGATAATGCTAATCAGCCGAGCCAACCGGTTTGGAACGAACCTGCATTGATCAGGCCGGACCAAGGGCTTACCGATATTATTAAAGAAGATGAAAATACGGAAAAACCGGTATTAAAAGGTATAATAGGAACCTCCAGCACCCAAGTGGCTATCGTTAGGTATCAAAATAAGTCGTTTTTGCTGAAACTAGGTGAAATATTACCGGGGAGCGAATACCGGGTGACGGAGATCGACAGTAGTCAAGTAACCTTACTATCCCCGAAAGGCCTATTGAAATTGGACAAGAAAGAGAGGGCCAAATAATGGGTAATTTAAGAAAGCCAATCCTAATCAAATTAATTTTGATAATGATTATAGCTACATTTTTGACATCCTATCCCGCTCAGGCCGAAGGAGTTAAAACCGAAGTTATTTCCAATTTTGAAGTATTGGATGCCGATATCCGGGATGTCTTCCGTTCTTTAGCCGAGCTAGGCGGGATAAACGTCTTAATGGATCCGCAAGTGAAGGGCGCGGTTTCAATCAAACTTAAACACGGACTGACAATCAAGGACGCAATTGAATTATTGTCCCAGACTTATGGTTACTCCTTTCGCTGGATCACTCAAACCAGAACCGTTATTATCGGGAATGAAAAAACTTTCAGTAATTTCGAGAGCAGGGAGACCAGGATCTATCATTTGAATTATGCAGATCCTGAACAAGTGAAAAACGCGTTAAAAATAATTATCGCTGAAGACAAAATCGGGGTTGATACACGTACTAACCAACTTACCATCAAAGCGAGTATTTTGGAGCATCAAAACATTGGGGAGATTGTAGTAAGGCTTGACCGAGAAATGCCACAATTGAATATTGAGGCACGGATGGAAGAGTTAACTGAAACCGCAAGTAAAGAGCTGGGATTGAATTGGGAATTTGAAAAGATTTATTCGACTAATAATTTTAAATTAAATACTATGTCTACACTTAGAGCGCTGGAAGACAGTAATAAAGCACGACTGTTAGCAAACCCCAATATTTCAATTACAGATAGCCAAGAAGGGAAAATATTGATCGGGGATAAATTTCCGGTTATATCTACAAATCGTTCATCAACGGGTATTGAATATATCGTAAATTATATAGAAATCGGGACAAAGCTTACTGTGACTCCGAGAATTAACGATAATGATATTGTTACTGTATCGATAAAAGCAGAAGTTAGTACTATTTTAGAATGGAAAAAAACCGGTGAAGGGGACGATGTACCGGTGATCCGAACCAGAGAAGCCAGCTCGGTGGTGAGATTACGTGAGGGAGAGACCTTTGTTCTTTCGGGTTTGCATAAGGAGTCAAGTACTGACGGTACTTCGGGACTGCCGGGCTTATCCAAGGTGCCATTAATTGGAAGGCTTTTCGGAACCAAAAAAGATATTATGGAAAATACAGAAGTAGTAATTTTCGTGACCCCCAAAATCATTCGTCTCAAAGATAAAGCGATTGATAATTCGAATGTCCATAAAGTTGGGGAACAAGCTTCTAATGAACTTGGGGTTTCAATAACCAAGCCAGTACCTGAATCTTTAGCATCAACTCCGATAATAAATACTCCTACGGTCCAGGAAGAGGCTACTAAACATGAACCACCCGATAACGACGGAACATTAAAAAGCACAAATGAAAATGCGCCTTCCGCTGCAGTTGAGACTGTGAAACCGAAAACGGCAAATTTACCGCTACAAGTTGAACCGGTCGATCAGGAAAAACCGGTTGAAGAAAAAGCAATGCCGGATCTGGCGAAGCTACCCAAAGCTTTAGATCCGCCATCTGAAGAAGCGGTTCAGTCAACCCCAGATGCTAAACCAAATAAACCGGGTAATGTCGTTAGGGTGAAGATTAAGGCGAAAAAAGGAGAGACCATTTCCAGCCTGGCCAAAAAATATGGAATAAGTAAAGAATTAATTATAGCTGAAAATAAGTTAAAATCAGGTACGGAAACAATAACAGCAGGGGCTGAACTAGTGCTGGCCATCCCTCAGAACCATTTTTACGAGATTAAGCCCAAAGAAACTCTCTGGCGGATAGCCAAACGTTATGGCACTACAGTTGAGTTATTGATGGAGATCAATAATATTACCGATCACACTAAGATAGAAAAAGGGCAGGCTATAATGTTGCCTGTACCGGTTGATAAGGTTGCTAATAGTAAGTTTTGATCACTGATTACGCAGATATCATAGAATGACGCTGATAAAATAAAAGATGTTCAAGCGTTTAGTCGTTGGCTTTATGTTCCGGGGAGACCTTGGTTTTTCAAGGCCTCCCTCTTTTTAATTATTATATTTTATTAGGTTTTAGGATTGTTTTTAATCCGTTTCAGGTCGTCCCGGAGTTTATCGCAATTCCTAATCACAGCGGGACGATTCTTACTTTTGGCGTCGGCCTGAAGTTTAGCATAGGCCGCATCGAAAGTGCCGATATTCCTTAATGATTTACCATTGGTCGTGGATGGACGGTAACGGGTCATATCCACACCCAACAGATTGGTCTCCCGGTTACAAACCGACCAGTCTCCTTTTTTGGCAGCCGCTTCGATCCGGTTAATTCGGTCTAATAGTTGTTTTTCAGTTAGCGCAGACGCTCCGGGAGTTCTTTTGGTCGGGGCCGGATTAATGTTCCGAGTGGGAGTCGGGTTTCGCGGCCGGACCGGAGCCGGACGGGTCTGATTATCGGTGAACCAATTACAACCGATAACGGCGATGCTTAAGACTAGCATCAAGACGCCTAAGAGTATTTTTTTTAAGTTCATCATGATACCTCCTCATAACTTTAGGTTGGGACGAAGGCATGTTTTTTAAACAATAACGCTGGTGAAATCTAATGGCAAAGCTGGAAAGAATAAGCTAGCATGTAAATCGGGCCATAAGCAAGAGGCGCACTCCCGATTTATCGGGGTAGATGGCGGTTGGTCGGAAAAATGTAATTTTCGGACATGATTCCATACTGTCTGGGTTTTATTATACTGTATACGGGAGTATTCATTTACTCCAATTTAAAAAGCTTATGAAGAGGTGTAGATTATGACTGCAAGTGGTAGCAACGAATTGGATTTGACGATAGGGAGTTTATCTTCGAAAGTCATTGGCCACGAACAGGCCTTAAAAAATATATCAACCAGAACCAACCGGTTTCGACCGATACTATCCGTGAAAAAAGTCTCAAAGTCGTTTGGGGTCGCCGGAGGGAAAATTCAAGCGATTAAAGATATTGATTTGGTTATTAACCGGGGAGAGCTTGTTTCGCTGGTTGGACCATCCGGCTGCGGCAAGAGCACTTTATTGAATATTATCGCCGGATTGGAAAAACCAGACTTTGGCGAGATCCAAGGCAATCAGATTGATGAAAAGGTTCAGGCGCATTTCAAGGAACGGTTACTTATTTTTCAAGAAGCTTCGTTATTTCCTTGGCTGACGGTATACGATAATGTGGCTTATGGATTGAAGATTCGTAAATTTACCAAAGAGAAATGCCAACAGATGGCTGAAAAATATCTCTCCTTGGTCCAATTAAGCCAGTTTAAAGAAGCATGCATTCATCAACTATCGGGAGGCATGAAACAGCGGGTAGCCTTGGCCCGGGCTTTGGTGCTCGAACCGGAATTATTATTGATGGATGAACCTTTTACGGCTTTAGACGTTCAGACTAGACATGATATGTACCGTTTGTTATTAAAAATTCGGGAAGAAACCGGGGTTACAATTTTATTTATAACTCATAATGTGGAAGAAGCTTTAGTACTAAGCAATAGGATATTAGTAATGCGATCGCGCCCCGGTCAAATAAAAAGAGAATTTTCAATAGGCATCGGTTATCCTCGCACAATGGAACATAATGGACTAAAACAACTCCGGTTGGAGATTATCAAGGAATTCATCGAAGCGGGGGATATCGGGGATATCCAGGGAGGGTCTCCTCATGAACAAGTTTACTAGGAGGTTGTTGTTTTATATAGGAATAATCGGTATTTGGTCATTATTGGTTGCGGCTAAAATATGGCCGGAATATATTTTCCCATCGCCGTGGGGAGTTTTAAACAGTTTTATGGATGGAATTAAAGACTATACTTTTATTACCGGAACGTTAATCAGTTTAAGAAGAATCGCCATCGGATACGGCATCTCAGTCTTTTTTGGGATGTTATTGGGATTCGCGATTGGGAGGATCCGAATCCTTGAAGAGACAGTTGGGTCAGTGGTGGTAGGCCTCCAAACGTTGCCCAGCGTATGTTGGTTGCCTTTGTCGATTCTTTGGTTCGGCCTAAGTGAAAAGGCAATTATTTTCGTGGTGATAATGGGAGCCTTACTGGCGATTACTATTTCAACAGATAGCGGCGTTAAACAGATCCCCCCGATTTTTATCAAAGCCGGGAAGAACATGGGAGCAAAAGGAATGACTTTATTAACCACTATATTACTACCGGCAGCGTTACCGGCGATTATTTCCGGCTTGAAGCAGGGATGGTCCTTCGCTTGGCGGTCGTTAATGGCTGGAGAATTACTATATGTAAGCCTTGGATTAGGCCAGCTCTTAATGATGGGGCGGGAATTGAACGATATGAACCGGGTAATCGCAGTAATGTTCGTTCTAATTCTAATCGGAGTAATATTTGACCGGTTGATCTTTGCCAAGTTGGAAGCGGCCATCAGGGAGCGGTGCGGCTTAGGTAGAAAATAAACCGTAATTGATTAATGAGTATAATTTAAGATACATACAGAAAACTACCATGGACTTTAAACTGTCAAGGTAGTTTTTTTAGTTTAATAGTAAAATGATAACTTAAGATGTCTATGAAAAGTCATATTAATTTACATTTTTTTACAGTAGAAAAAATTAGCGCCTACAAAATATCAATCTAGGATTTTTTTATTAACAATATGATAATTAAATTGTACTAAAAAATATGTTTAAGATATTTACTGATTTCAAATGATTTCATAATATCCTTAAACTCAGGTCTTACGCTCCCAATTGGAAATCGACTTTTCTCCTTATTTTTTGGCTCCCTTGAGGGAGTCCTTTTTTTAAATCCAGGAAATAGTTTAAAATACCTAACAGGGGTTATGCTGCTGTGTCTATGAAAAACCATCTTTATTTACATTTTTTTACATTC
>JBLNDC010000171.1:0-3848 GCA_050261255.1 Bacteroidota bacterium | reverse complement strand
ATGTCTTGACGGTTACTACGGTCACAAACGGGAAAGTGACAATTGAGGGTTTATTCAGCGGCAGAAGCTTGAAGATATTCGAAGAAGCAGTTAAATTGAGCCAAGAGAAGAACCTGACCTTCCTGGATAAACCCCTGAAGAAAGTAGTGGTCTACCTTGATGAACGGGAGTTCAAAAGCACATGGCTGGGGAATAAAGCGGTCTACCGGACCAGAATGGCCATTGCCGATGACGGCGAGTTAATCATCTTGGCCCCGGGAGTGAAAAAGTTCGGCGAGGACGAGGGGATTGACAAATTAATCCGGAAATATGGTTATGTCGGCAGAATGAAAGTACTGGAACACTACCAAGCCAATCAGGACCTTCAGGATAATCTGTCGGCCGCAGCCCATCTCATTCACGGCTCCTCCGACGGCAGGTTCTCGATTACTTATGCGGTTGAGAAACTGACCAAGGAAGAAGTAGAGGGAGCCAACTTTAAATACATGCCTTTGAAGGAGGCTTATCAAAAATACAATCCGGAACGATTAAAGGACGGTTTTAACAAACTGGATAACGGCGAAGAAATCTTCTTCATCAGCAATCCGGCGATCGGTCTTTGGGCGAACCGGAGTAAGTTTAATTAGGATTGAGGAGATTAGACGGGTTTAACGGATTTTTAATCCAGTCACGTCTATCATGGAAGCTTTGAATTTTAAATATTAAACCACGACCGGGAATTTCGTCCCGGTCTTTTTTTAAAACACATTGACTAGAGAAAAACGCTCTCTTTCCGGAATGTGTTTAATCGAATCACGAAGAGAACCAAGGTTTATCATAGCATCGTTATAGCTTTTACATAAGGCGGCTCTGATAGTTTTGATTAAAGCTTCTTCAATGAGGTCCATCTCTTTATGATTGGTTAAGATGGCCCAATAAGGTTTGACCTTTTCCCAGTTTTTCCGGACAGTTTTTAATTTTAACAATGATTGGTCCCAATCTCCGGCGTTCAATTTTAGTTCTACTTCGCCCAGTTCTTGGTTGAGCTGAGCCGCCGTCCGATCTAACATAGATTGGATCAAGTAACCGCCAACAATAAAAGAGATAAGGCAGCCGAGGGATAATAGCCAAACTTTCATTTCAGATCAAACCTTTAGCTTTTCGGTTGGAGAAATAAATTGCCCGTTGTGTCCAGGCTAGCTAAGAATACTTGTTCCCAGGAATGGAGGCCGGATTTTTGCAATTCGCCCCGGAGCCATTCTTGAGAAAGGTTCAACCGGTCCAGGTTCTTCGCTTTCAAAACTCCGTCAACGATTAGAGTGACCGGAAGCCCCTCATAGGGCGGGCTCAATCTCAAATCCTCGGGATTAACGGGGCGTTTTTGAGATTTGGGGATGATCGATAATTTCCCGCTGGTCTCCAAAATCGCATATTCGACATCGGCGATGTTCGGCATATCTTTAAGCCGTAATTGTTCTAAAAGATCGCTCAAATTATATCTTAACCTCGTTAACTCCTTTTGATTGATTTTCCCTTTTTCAATTAAGATACTGGGGCCGCCGCAGATAATCCGGCGGGCTTTTTCGTTTTTCAGAGTAAGCAACGAGAGACTGATTTGGATCAGGAGCAAAGTTAAAATGGGAATGATGCCGTGAAGCAAGGGGATATCCGTGTCCTGCATCGGTACGGCGGCCAACTCGGAGATCATGATGGTAATCACGAGTTCAAATGGTTGTAGTTGACCAATTTGATGTTTTCCCATAATGCGAATGATTATGACCACCAGCAGATAGAGGATGGCGGTTCGAACCGGAAGGATAAGCATTTATTGATTAGATCACCCGATTTCAATTGTTTGCCGATTGATTATTGTTTATACGATTCATGGTAAAGACTCAACCTGGATAAAAAGGGAAAAGCGGCAGGATTTTTTTTGTTAAAACACGAAATTGATATCAAAATGGAAGGAATAATTGGCTTAGGAAAAGTTTGCTTCCAAAACTTTTTGTTAACTTTATTCTGTAATTCCCCGTGAGAAAGTGGGCGTAATTAACGGGATTTTTTAGTTCCCTATGGAATATCTTAAACCATGATTTCGCGGCTACAAATGATACAGTAACTTTGTTGGACAGTCGTTTCTGCGAGTATCAATAAAATAAGGATGTGACCTTGATGCGCCTAAAGGGTAAGTACATTTGGCTGTTAGCCGGAGTATTATTATTATCCGGTGTCGCCTTGGCCGCTAAAGCGGAGCCGGGAGGAATTGAACCCGGCCGGTACAACCTGACACCAATTAATAATCACCTGCCTTATGCATTTAAAGACCCGGATGACTATCGCGAATCTTTGCAAAAGGTCCAACTGGAGTTAGGGAATCAAGAGCGGTTTCGTGACCTGCCGGAATTAGGCATGAAACATCCTTATACCGGAGTGATCGAATTAGGGGATCAGCCCCAGCACTTTGGGATTATCGTCGATGTTAGGGCCGAGGAGAAACGTCTCTATATTGACACCGACGGCGATGGAAGTTTTACCGATGAACCTTGGATCCAACTGTTGAATGAATGGTATGGTTTAGAGACCTATTGGGTGATTGGCCCCGAACCCATTCAGCTAAAAGTCGGTTATAACTCGGTTCCCTCCGGTAGACAACCGATAGAGATCTCGGTTTACGGTTTTCTAAACCGTCCCGGAGCATTAATCGAAGAAAAGCCCTATTTGATGGTGGCTGTTAGAACCTGGTTTTTAGCGGAACTGATCGAAGAGGGGGCGGTAAAACTAGCAGCGATTACCGACCGGAACAATAACGGCAAATATAATGATCCTGAGGACGCTATTTTTATCGATTCTAACAATGACGGCCTTTTCGACGAGACAGAGTCAATTCTGAGGAAAAAGATGACTCAAATTAAGAGTGGGAAATCGAAACTAAGGGTCGATTGGGGAATTTACCCACAAACTATCGAGATAAGGGGGGAAGACGGTGGCTGAAAAACGGAAGGTTTTATGTTTAGGGCTACTAATGCTCCTGATTTTGACGCCATTTACAACCCACGCGGCATCCCAAGAAACGCTGGATTTTACGGAGGTTACCCTAAAAAACGGTATTACCTTAAAATATAAAATATTAAAGGATGAACCGTTGGTCTCCATGTATACGGTTTTTCCGGTTGGGATGAATCAGGAAAAAACCAAAGGGATCGCTCATTTAATGGAACACTTAGTGTTTCGGGGCGGCTCCGGTTATGATTTCGAGGATATTGCCGCCATTACCACCCGTAAGGGCGGGTATTTCAACGGCTTTACCTCGTTTAACGCCACCGCATATAATTATGTGGTCCCCAAGGAGAATTTCACTGCCGCCTTTAAAGTATTTAACGGATCGATTTGGGAAACCGACCTTTCCGAAGCGATGGTGGAATTGGAACGAAAAATAGTAGTCCATGAGCTGGATATGGATTATTCGGAGCGACTCCCCTTTGAGCCGGTGTTTCGATTTTTTTACCCTGAGGTTAGTTATACCAAGGAGACGGTGGCTGCCATCTCCCCCCAAGAGCTGCAAGAATTTCATCAAAATTTTTATCAACCCGAAAACGCGACTTATATCTTGGCTGGAGACTTTGACCCGGTGGCAGTAATCGCTGAATTGGAGCAAGTCAACAATGGTTTTGGAAAAAGAGTCGTTCTTCGAGAAGATCTCCAAGCTTTCAGTTTGCCTGGAGGCGATCTGATAGAAACTCGAAATATCTATCCCTACCATTACCAACTATTACTCGGCTACGAACTGGAAGGGTTATCGGAAGCGGATCGGATGGTCTTGAAACTGTTGGCTTACAGTTATGGATTTAACCATCGGATTGATTATTACA
>JBLNDC010000170.1:0-5201 GCA_050261255.1 Bacteroidota bacterium | reverse complement strand
ATTGTTCGGTAATCTCAACATTACCAGAACCAGATATGGACTCAAGACACCGGTTGCAATTAGTACGATAAGTATAAAAAACTTCACCTTGAACTAAAAAACCATCACCGGTGTTAGTAATACTCCCGCTGACCGACACGGGTTGATTTAGCTCTACGTCCAATTCCACGCTGGATAGGTCGATAACATGCTCTCCTTGAAAACTTACAGAGCCTCCACGGGCCTCACGGATTGAACTGATATCAACCTTCACCAAAATCACCTTCGATAATTATAATGGGAATTCATTCAAATGTCAATCTTTACCCATTAAAGTTTCCGCATTTTTTGATTTTAAACCCATTTAGGCTCTTGAAAAATCCACTTTTATCTTTTTTTACTAATGGTTTGCCGTAATATTCTCATTTTATAAGGAAAAACTTTAATTTAGAGGTGATCTAATTTGGCTAAAAAGGTTTATCGTAAAAAATTAGCTCCCAATCAAAGATTGGCCTCGCCCGCGCTTGATATTTGGCAGATGCCCCCTTATATAGTGGCCCGTTTTGGAGGAGAGCTAACCCAAGTTATGCTCGAAGCCGCCCAAAAATATATTACCGAAAAATGTATAACCGAAATCCGGAAAGATTTTAATAAAGAGATTACTGCTGATCAAACCTTATCTTAAGCAATTAATCTCTATTATTCCTCTTGGAATTCTTACTTTTTTTACTATCAAGATTTTTTTTTCCGAAACTTCCAAAAAAAAAGCAACATAGCTGGTTGTTTATCGGTAAAGCTAATATCAAAGGAGGTGAATCAAATGGGTACTGGGCAAAAATCTAACAGTTATCTAGTAAAAGAGGCCGGACCGGCGCTGGACAAATTCAAATATGAGATCGCCAATGAACTGAACATTGATCTCTCAAAAGTTCAGGGTGGTTACTGGGGGTATATGCCCACCCGGGAAACCGGCGCTATCGGAGGAAATATGGTTCGCCGGATGATTGAAGCTGCTGAAAGGACCTTGGCTGAGCAAACTATCGCAGAAGTAAAGGCCGGATTTCAAGCTGGACTAAATTCCGGTTCACAGTTGGGAAACCAAAATCAAACTAATCAGTTCAAGATGCAGTAATTTTAAGTCTTAGCCGTATACTTAAAATAAAGTAAGGGGGGATTTCCCTCCTTACTTTATTGTTTTTTTCGGTAAAGTCAGCTTTATTTCAAAGATACTCAATTAAGTTCAACAGATCATGAAATTATTAAATCATCCAAAGCGCGTTTTGGAACATGATGCACATCGTTTGGATCCCGCCAATATTTGATATCGCCATCAGTGAGAGGATCAATTACTACCGTCTCTTTAGGTTTACCGATTGCTAAAACCTGTAAAATCTCGAAATATGAAGGAATATCCAGGCTTTCCCGGAGTTTATCCCGGTTGACTGTGCCGATAATGCAACCTCCCAGACCTTTTTCGACCGCTCCCAGCAGGATGCTTTGGGCCGCAATACCGTGATCGCAAAAATAATTATTGGTAAGCCTGGAATCGCCAAGCATAATTAAGTATGCCGCGGGACGTTCTCCTTCCTCGGGTCCCGGCCATTCCAGTAAATATCCGGCCCAAGCCAAGCATGAAAAAATTTTTGAATTGGTTTCGGACGTATTTGACAAAAAATACTTTATAGGTTGACGATTGGCTGCCGACGGTGATAAACGGGCTAAGTCAACCAGTTCCCGAAGTATTTCCATGGAAACCGAGACTTCCTGATAAAAGCGACGATAGCTCCGATTTCTCTTAACCAAGTCTTTTAACAATTTAATTCCTCCTCCAAGAAATGATTAATTAAAAAATTTTATACAAATAATTTTTTTATAGTAAGCAATATTAAAAGAAGTGGATTCTTATTATATTTGCCCCCGGTAGATCCGAACCGGATCGATCGTCACAGGAATACTTGCGCTTTTATTATTTAATTTTTCTAAATAAAAAAGTACTTTTTGAATTTGATTATTATTTGGGGCCAACTTTAATCCATTGCGGGCTTCTTCAAGGGCGGCATCGGATTTATGATTAAGGTACAATGCTAAAGCAAGATTAGCACGAAAATCAGGATTATGGCGATCTAGTGATAAAGCTACCTCAGCGTAGCGAAGCGCTTTCGAAGCATTTCCAATCCGCATCGCTTCAGTGGATGCTTCCAACGGCACATCGACCAAATCCGGTTTGAGGAGATAAGTTTTCTCAAACCATTCCAAAGCCCTAGAATGATCTCCCATCGCTTGATAGGCCTTTCCCAACCCCCACATACTGCTCCAAGAACGCGGATAAGCAAGGACGCATTTGTTAAAATAATCAATGGCTTTTTCAATCCGATATTGGTTTAACCAGTTCATTTGGTTGACATCCGGATGCCGCTCCCGGTAAACTAAAACTTTGACCAACTTTTTCCATCCTTTTTTAAAACTGCCCGAATAGTCATTAATTTGGTCATCATCAAAATAAAGGGGAATATTGTTCATTAGATGTATGCTCCTAATTGACATTAAACATTTTTAAATAGTTCTTTCTTGGGCCTTAAATTACCTGCAACTATTGTTTACTTTGGGCAAGTTCGATATAATTTTAATGAGAAGTTTCAAACTAAGTTTGAGGAGGATACTGACTAATGATAAATACAATTTTATTCGATTTAGATGGGACTATGCTTCCTCTTAACTTAGATCAATTTCTGAAGCTCTATTTCACGGCGATGGCTAGAAAGTTTCAAGATCTGATTGACTCCAAAACCTTAGTCCAATATATCATGACCGCTACCCATGAAATGGTTAACGACACCGAATATCGGACCAACGAAACGGTTTTTATGAAAAAATTCGCTGAGCTGATCCAGTCCGATCTTAGTGTTTATCGAAAACGATTCGATGAATTTTACGACCTAGAATTTTTTGAGGCTAAAGCTTCAGTGGTTGATTCGCCAAAGATGCGTAACAGCGTTCGTCTTTTAAAAGATAAAGGTTATGATTTAGTCATCGCCACCAACCCTCTTTTCCCCGAGAAAGCGATTCAGCACCGGATCCGTTGGTCCGGTTTTGAACCTGAAGATTTCGTGTATATTCCGTCGTATGAAAAAAATCATTACTGCAAACCTCAGCTCCATTTCTACCAAGAAGTCTTGGACGAAACCGGAAAAAAACCTCAAGAATGTCTAATGGTCGGAAACGATGTCCAAGAAGACTTAATCGCTGCGGAACTAGGCATTGAAACATATTTGATTACCGACTTTTTAATTAACCGTACTCAAGAACCAATCACAGCCACTTACCAAGGGAGTTATGACGATTTTTACCGATTTGTTCAAGGATTACAGGAGCTGGAACAAGTTGAAAAGATGGCTTAAGTTGTAGATACCGCACTCTCCAATCTAAGTGAAATATCTTTTAATAGAAGATAGAATCCAGAAATTAGAAGCCAGAAATATTTGTTATCCTCTTGAGCTTTGTCGTAAACTATAGAGAATTATAAATCAAAACCGTTAGAAAGGTCCATCATCCAAAAAATTTGGATTTTTAGGCCTTAGTTAAAAATTCTGTCTTCTTTATTTATCTTCTTAACTGATCTTAAAGGTAAAATGACTTAACGGAGCTTGATCATGGAATCAATCAAAGAGGTCTACCGGATTGGAATAGGACCTTCATCTAGTCACACCATGGGTCCGCGCCGGGCAGCCGAAATTTTCAAGTCTCGCAACCCTTTTGCCGCCAGTTTTCGGGTTACACTTTACGGTAGTCTAGCCGCTACTGGAAAAGGGCATCTAACCGATGAGGCCATTATCGGGGCTCTCTCCCCTTGGCCTGTGGAATTGCTCTGGAAACCAGAGGTCGAACTGGAGTATCATTCCAATGGCATGGATTTTGAGGCCTTGGATTTTAGCGGCAAACAACTGGCTTTTTGGAGAGTTTACAGCGTCGGCGGCGGTACGTTACGTCAAGAAGATGAAGTCCCTTTTTCAATTGAGATTTATGAATTAACGACTTTGGAAGCAATAATCGAATGGGCTGACTCAAACCATCGTTTTATATGGGAATTGGTAGCCGAGCGGGAAGGCAAAGCGATCTGGGACTATCTGAGCCAAGTATGGCGGACTATGCAAGCAGCCATTGAACGGGGAATCAATGCGGAGGGGATTTTGCCCGGTGGCTTAAATCTGCAACGAAAAAGCCATTCTTTTTATTTAAAACATCAAACCGCTTCAGTCGTACGTCCCAAAGATTTATTATTCGCTTATGCTTTAGCTGTTGCCGAAGAAAATGCCGCCGGCAATGAAATTGTAACCGCCCCCACCTCCGGTTCCTGCGGAGTTCTTCCGGCGGTTTTAAAATATTTACAAGTCCGGTATGACTTTAATGACGACACAATTCTTCAAGCATTGGCCACTGCCGGATTAATCGGTAATTTAGTAAAAACCAACGGTTCCATCTCCGGGGCCGAAGTTGGATGCCAAGGTGAGATCGGCACCGCCTGCGCCATGGCGGCTGGCGCCGCAGCTCAGCTCTTAGGAGGAACACCACGCCAAATTGAGTATGCGGCGGAGATTGGTTTCGAACATCACCTAGGTTTGACCTGCGACCCGGTGGCCGGTTTAGTCCAAATCCCCTGCATCGAAAGGAATGCCTTCGCCGCTTCCCGAGCAGTGGACTGCGCCGAATACGCGCTTCTCTCCGATGGCCAACATCGTATTACCTTCGACCAAGTGGTCCGGATTATGACCCAAACGGGAAAAGACCTTAAAAGCTGCTATCGTGAGACATCCTTTGGCGGGCTGGCATTATTGAACAAACCCTAAAAGAGCCCTTGGGGCTGAAACCCAAGGGCTCTAATTATTGATTATCAATTCTTAAAACTTAAATCCGGCGCCCAATTCAAAGGCGTTTTCCGAGCCCTCTACGGTTGTACCCATCATACCGCCACGGATATCGATTTGTTTATTTACATTATATTTAATACCAACTTCATAAACCACTTCGGTATCATCAGACATAACTACGTCAGCTTCCAAAATACCCATGAAGTCCCGATCAAAAGAAACCGAACCGTTAATCCCGAAGAACGGATCACTATCAAACCCGTATTCATATATTCCGCCAAGAACCGCAAAATTTTTAGAAACCTGGTATTTAACAGCTAGTTTGGTTAAATCAACATCATCGAATCCAATTCTTCC
>JBLNDC010000169.1:0-3159 GCA_050261255.1 Bacteroidota bacterium | reverse complement strand
AACCAATTCTTTACTGGCGGCTGAAGAAAAATTAGTTCCACCGGAGGACTTTACATACTTCGTCGCCAGGGACGGGATAAAGATTTATTATCAAGAGTTAAAAGCGGAAGGAACCACTAAGGGAACGGTCGTGTTTTTGCAGGGGATCAATGGCGGAGCAGTAGGACCGCTGTAAACGATGCTTTGGCTGAAAACGGTTTTGCAAGTGTAATAGTGCATCAACGGGGTACCGGATATTCCGAAGGCGTTAAAGGAGATTTGGATAGTTTTGATATTGTCGAAGCGGACTATCAGGAATTACTTGATCTTTTAAAGAAAAAGGAGCCGGATTTGCCTCTGTTTATTTTAGGGCATAGTATTGGGGGAGATTTTTGTATTTGGATCGCCGCTAAGAGAGCTGAATTGGCCGGTATTATCTTGGTTAACCCGGCGACGAAGTTTCCCGTAACCAAAGTACCCTTTAAAACTAAAATGAAATTAATGTTCGATTATATCTTTCGGCCCAGGACTTTAACTATCGATGTTTCACCGCCACAAAAGATTAGCAATGAAAGGGACCGAAAAGAAATTGAAGCGACCGCCCAGGATAAACTCAGTCTACAAAAGATGAGCGTCCGGTATGCCATGGCGGCCCGGAAATTATGGAAATAAAGCGTTAATAACGCCTCCGCCGCAAATTCACCCGTGTTAATAATTTATGGCGGTCAAGATGATGTGATTGACCATTCGGAAACTGAAAGAGTATATGATGTATGGAAGCATCCCGGGAAGACCAAGATTATTATTCCCGACGCAGGCCATGGCTGGCATATTTTCGATCAGTGCACGGAGCGGATTATTGATTGGCTTAACGAAGCGACAGCTGAAGCCAAGAATTAGGTTTGAGCTCCCGTCTTGGCGCGGGGCGCGTTAAAGGGAAAATTAGTTTTAACTCCGTGTCTCAGTGTCTCCGCGGCTAATTCATTTATTGGCCATAGAGACACAGGGCGCGCAGAAAAATTTTTTCTGAATAGAAGGTGTGGCAATGAAACCAAAATATGACGCTATTATTATCGGGGCCGGAATCGGCGGTCTGATCGCCGGTAATTATTTGGCGAGAAAGGGAGTTAAAACATTAATCTACGAGCAGCATCAAACACCGGGAGGATATGTTTGCGGATTCAAGCGGAAGGGTTTTTACTTTGACGGCGGCGCGCAGAGTTTTCCTTCATGCGGGCTGCTGTTTCCGATTTTAAAGGAATTAGGTTTGCTGGAAAGGTTAAAATTTAAAAGGGCATATCATCGATTTGTTTTGCCGGGTATTGATGTAACCACCGAGTCATGGCAAGGCTTTCAAAATGCCTTTATTGAAGCGTTTCCGGAATTCCGGGAAGAATTAGCCGGATTTTTTGGTGAATTATCCGATGTAATGAAGGTAATCGGCCTTTTTTCCAACGACACCGGAATGGCGTTGTTAAACGGAACGGAAAAGTTTATGAAGATCTTTTCAATAATGAAAGATAAGCAAAACCGGGAAGCAATGATGAAGATGGGTGAATATTCCAAGGTTTCGGCGGCGGATTTTATCGGGTCCCGTCTCAAAGGCAACCAAAAACTCAGGGATTTTTTCACCCGTCTTTGTTATCAAGACGTTTCGTTAATGGCATATGCGGGAATGTGGCATTGTTACCTTAATGATTACTGGTATCCGGAGATAGGGTTACAGGAGTTTTCCAACTTATTGGCGGATAGTATTCGAATGAACGGCGGCATCCTCTCATATGGAACGTTGATTAAACGGGTGATGGTGAAAAAGGGCAAGGCGGTCGGAGTTGTAACCGGGGACAATCAGGAAATTGGAGCGAAATATGTTATTTCCGCCGGAGATTATTTAAAACTGTTCCAGCAGATGACCGGCGAAAAATATGCCCCGAAAAACATCAAATTTCAACTTGCTAAACCCGCTGTGTCCGAAACCTTCGCCACTTTGTTTTTGGGTTTAAAAACCAGGGCGGAAGAGCTCGATAAGATTTTGCGGGTTGCCCATGTCTATTACTATCCCGGCTATGAGTTATTTCTCAAGGAAGATGATGAAAACTACTTCCAAAAAGCAGGTTTGGGGATTAGCGCTCCTTCCTTGCATAATCCGGCTTTGTCAGATCAAGGAAAAGCTTCTTTAGTGATTCAAACCTTTGCTCCTTACAACTGGATGAACCGATGGGGCGCCGGACCTAATCTGGAACGGACCGAAACCTATCGCTCTTTAAAACAAAGAGTCGTTTCGGAAATGGTTGCGACCTTGGAGCGGTTTATCCCCGGAATCAAGGAAGAGATTGAGGTCATGGAGTTGGCCACCCCGCTTACAATGGAACGTTACACTTTAAACAGCTTTGGAGCGAGCGCCGGTTGGAGTTGGGATTCTAAAAAAGCGCCGGTAAAGATGGGCCGATTCTCTTTGAAAACCCCGATTAAGAACCTTTTCACATGTGGACATTGGACTGCAATTCCAGCCGGAGTGCCGTCGGCGGCGCTGACCGGGAGAATGGCGGCGAAATTGGTTAAATAAGCGGAGACTTTACGGAGGAGACCGGTTTAATGAAAAAGAGTTTTGGATTAATAATGGTAACGTTGATGGTATTCTCGGCCGCCGGAGTCGAAGCCGGCGGGCAAAACTATGTCTATCACAGCGTCACCAAAGATGTGGTTGTAACCGTAAATGAAAAAGTTGCAATCAAGGAAGAGGAGACCGTTGATATCGTATCCTTCGACAACGGGATGATAGTCCAAACCATACTCGATCAGGAGTTGGCTACCGAAAAATGGGAAATAGATAATAAAAGAGAAGGCACTTGCTTAACAGCTCAGCGAAGTGATAATTCAATTGTAATCAAGGGTGACTTCAAGGGCAAAAAAATAACGAAAGAGTTGAAGATTGACAGCCGTCCCTGGTATCAGGCCTGGAACCTTCCGTTCGGTCGGTTTGTTTTAGCCGGCCGGGACCAGCAGGAATTTTGGGCTTTGCGCGAGAGCGATTTAAAAGAATTTGTGATGGTGGTTTTGCGGGAAAAGGAAGAAACGATCGAGTTGAACGGTCAAGTGGTGGAGGCGGTGAAAGTCAAGGTAACTTTGAACAACTGGATGTCGAAATTTTGGAAAGTCCATTATTGGTTCCGCAAATCC
>JBLNDC010000168.1:0-8660 GCA_050261255.1 Bacteroidota bacterium | reverse complement strand
GTCCTTGTTTCGGGGCGGGCGACGTACCGGCTAATAACGCTCTTAGCATCAGGCACACTACTCGTAATTTTCCAAACCGTGAAGGTTCCAAACCGGTTAGCGGCCAATTGGCTTCGGTAGCGTTAATGGATGCTAGGTCGATTGCAGCTACGGCACTTAATGGTGGCGTACTAACCGCTGCTACCGAAATAAACCCTTCAGTTTCGAATGAAAAGTATGTTTTCAACGCTTCAGTTTATCAAAACCGGGTGTATCAGGGTTCAGGCAAACCTAATCCCAACCGAGAATTGAAATTTGGCCCGAATATCGCTGATTGGCCTTCGATGATACCTTTACCCCAAAATTTACTGTTAAAAGTGGTTTCAGTCATAACCGATCCGGTGACGACTACCGATGAATTGATTCCATCGGGGGAAACCTCGTCTTATCGTTCGAACCCGTTAAAACTTGCTGAGTTTACTTTATCACGGAAAGATCCGGGTTATGTGGGACGGGCCAAAGCGGTTCAAGCTTTGGAGGAAGAACGTCAACGCTTATTTAGCGGGAAGAAAACTCCGGGGGTAGCAGGGACTAATGTTGAACCGGTCTTGATTAATTTGGTTAAATCCGGATTAGCTATACCGGAAGGGTTAAACCGCTTGATGGAGGAGACAGGTTTAGGGAGCCTAATTTTTGCTGTTAAACCTGGTGATGGCTCGGCGCGGGAACAAGCTGCGTCCTGCCAGAAAGTGCTTGGAGGGTGGGCCAACATTGCAGTGGAATATGCCACAAAACGTTATCGCAGTAATTTGATTAACTGGGGCATGTTACCGTTGACCATTTCGGATTTGGCCGCGGTCAATTTCAAGGTTGAAGATTACATTTATCTGCCCGGGATCCGGCAGGTGGTTGCTAGTGGCGCCGAAGAAGTAAAAGCATATGTTGTAAATTCGGAAGGCCGAAAAGAATTAAAGTTGACTTTAGCAAACCTTTCCTCCGACGAACGTGGAATAATCCTGGCGGGTTGCTTAATTAATTATTACGCTGGAAAATAAATTTGGTTCGAGGTATTCTTCACAGAAGTCATTAAACTAGCGTTCGAGTCATGACCTATAGGTAAGAACGCAAGTATAGGAGATTAAATAAATACAAATATATGGATCATGAGGCAGGACTATACCTCATGAGGGGGAGGAAATCGTGGCTAAGTTCATTTTCATTACTGGCGGAGTTGTATCTTCCCTGGGTAAAGGGATTACAGCTGCTTCGTTAGGTTGTCTCTTGAAGAGCAGGGGAATTAGTGTTTCGATTCTAAAACTGGATCCCTATATCAATGTTGATCCGGGCACGATGAGCCCGTATCAACATGGCGAAGTTTTCGTCACTGATGACGGAGCTGAGACCGATTTAGATTTAGGGCATTACGAGCGTTTCATCGATGTCAATTTGAGTAAAAGTAATAACGTCACCACCGGTAAGATTTATTGGTCGGTAATAACCAAAGAACGGAAAGGTGATTATCTTGGTGGGACAGTTCAAGTAATACCACATATTACCAACGAGATCAAGGAACGGGTCCACCGAGTGGCCAAAGAGAGTCAGGCAGATGTGGTAATAGTGGAAGTGGGAGGGACTGTCGGCGATATTGAAAGCTTGCCTTTTTTAGAGGCAATCCGGCAATTCAAAAATGATGTCGGTCGGGATGATGTGATGTACATCCATGTAACCTTGATGCCGTTTATCGGAGCGGCCACCGAACTTAAAACCAAACCAACCCAACATAGCGTGAAAGAATTGCGGGGCATCGGTATTCAACCCGATGTGATTGTCTGCCGTTCCGAAAAACCTCTTTCCGACGAATTGAAAGCAAAAATCGCTTTATTCTGTGATATTCGTAAAGAAGCCGTTATTCCTAACCTTGACGCGGAGACTATTTATGAAGTTCCGCTCCTCCTGGAACAGGCCGGCTTAGATGAGATTGTCATTAATCGTTTAAGTCTAAAATGCACCGAACGGGATCTAAAGGAATGGCGCGAAATTGTGGCTAAAATGAAAGCCCCTAAAAATAATGTCACCATCGCGATTGTAGGTAAATACGTCGCATTGCCCGACGCTTATCTTAGTGTGGCTGAAGCTTTACGTCACGGGGGCATTCCCCATGACACTCATGTCCAGATTAAATGGATCGATTCCGAACAGATTGAGGCTAAGGGAGTTGAAAAGGTTCTGGGGAAAGTAGACGGGGTATTGGTGCCTGGTGGATTTGGCAACCGCGGTATCGAGGGGAAAATTGAGGCCATTCGCTGGGCCCGGGAAAAGAAGATCCCCTTCCTCGGAATTTGTCTAGGGATGCAATGCGCAGTCATTGAATACTCTCGTAATGTTTGTGGTATGGCGGGGGCAAACTCGTCCGAGTTCAACCCGGGCACGGAATATCCGGTTATTGATCTGCTTCCCGAACAAAAAGAGATTGAAGACATGGGCGGAACGATGAGACTGGGCCTTGATCCGGTCAGGATTCAATCCGGCTGTTTAGCTTTTCAAGCTTATCAGCAAGAATTAATTTATGAACGCCACCGCCACCGTTACGAAGTGAATAATGAATATCTTTCCATCCTGCAAAACAAGGGTTTGAAAATCAGCGGCATATTACCCGACCAGCAATTGGTAGAGATCATCGAACTTCCGGAACATCCTTGGTTTGTAGCGACCCAATTTCATCCGGAATTTAAATCCAGGCCTAACCGGCCCCAACCGTTATTTAGGGATTTTGTGGAAGCGGCGCTCAAACAATCATTACCAAAAAGCTAAGTTTTAATGCTTTTTCATCCTTAACCCATGGATGAAAAAGGGCAAATTAATGTATTTATTTCAATTTAGGAATTAAGGAAAACATGTCGCAATGAACTATGGGTACAAGAAACAGTTTGCGACATGTATAACTGGTATTTTTCCCTTTCAAGTTGTCAAAACTGATACTCGGAGGGGATATTTTTTTTGAAAAGCCTTTTGTTGTTGTTGTTGTTAGTTAGTGGTTTGTTATTTTTGAATGTTTCTAACGGATCTGCGACGACTCATGGAATCAAGCCGGATTATCAAAGAGACTGGTCCGATTTGGAGAAAATTAAAAAAAATACGCCTGGTTTGAATTTATTAAAAGGTGAAATTATTGAGATCAATAAAATTGAAATCGTAATGACTTCTGTAACCGGCAATAATGAGATCTATCGCTTAAAGTTAATTCCAAGCACAAAATTTTATTGCAATGGAATTAATTCACAATGGGAGTCCTTGCTACCGGTCGCTCCAGGAGCTTATTTCGAGGCCAGGGTATTAGTGAACGGCCAAATGGAGGCGTTAGCAGTAAGCGCTTATTATTTTGGGGAAGAGTGTATCGTCAAAAGGTGCTATCAAAACCAAGGGAAGTTAGTCGTTGAGTTAATCTCTGTCATCTCGGATGAAAACTATATTTATCCGGTGAGCGAAGCGGCTAGATTGCCTCGGGAGGATAATTGGAAACAAGAAGGGCAGGTAGTATATATTCTTTATAACGGGTTGGATGAAATAAGGGCGGTTTTTTTGCCTGATTGAAAATAGCCGGGGTTAACCTTAAGAGTTAGCCCCGATTAGGCAGGGACTTTAAGACTAATTTGTTTAACACAAAAGCAGGAGATAGTATCGGGGCGTCGAAAATTAGAAGTGAAAGGGCTAAATCTAATGCCAAGGAAGGGTATTGATGGCAGTAAAGGTACTGGTAGTTGACGATTCTGCTTTTGCGCAACAAGTTTTAAGCGATTTGCTAAATAATGACCCTGACTTGGAAGTTGTGGGCGTGGCTCGTGACGGTAGTGAAGCCTTAGAGAAAATAAACAATCTCCATCCGGATGTGATAACTTTAGATGTTGAAATGCCTGAGATGAACGGGATGGAATGTTTGGCTAAAATTATGGAGACTAATCCATTACCGGTGATTATGGTCAGTTATTTAACGGTAATCGGGGCGAAACAGACTATTGATGCTCTTGAACTAGGAGCGGTTGATTTTGTTACCAAGCCATCAAAAGATATTGCTACTTTGGTGAATATTCAGAAAGAATTAGTTCAGAAAGTAAAATTAGCGGCTACAATAAAGGTTAGTAAATTAAAAAAGGTGGTTTTCAAAGGGCAAGCATTCTCGGACTCATTCAAACCGCCAAGGAACCTTGAGTTGTTAACGATTGGATCTTCTACCGGAGGACCAAGGGCGCTTCGACATTTGCTCGGAATGTTTCCTAAAAACTTTCCTTTAGGTACGGTTATCGCTCAGCATATGCCCAAAGGTTTTACCAAAGTTTTTGCCGGGCATTTAAATGATGTCTGCGAGATTGAGGTTAGTGAGGCTAAAAATGGAGATCAAGTTATACCCGGAAGGGTCTTAATCGCTCCTTCCGGAAAACAGATTACTCTTCACCGTACCTCGAATAACAATTTGACAGTTGAGGTCGGAAACCAACCGGATCTGATCTATAAACCGTCGATTAATCACTTTTTAAAATCGGTAGCTAAGGTATGTAGCGGAAGAGTTTTAAGTGTGATTCTTACCGGAATGGGTTCCGATGGCGCCATCAGTATGCAAGAGCTAAGAAAAATGGGTGCCCGGACTATAGTTGAAGCCGAAAACAGTTGTGTGGTTTTTGGAATGCCCAGAGCTACTATTGAATTGGGTGGGGCCGAGTATGTCGAAAGCCTGCCCCATATTTATTCACGTATTGTTGAAGTAATTAATGAAGAAAAATAAGATCCAATCAATCATCAGATTAGATTAGCGAGATTTACGTAGGATAGTTTTTATATAATTAAACGTATTTCTAGAAATGGTTGACTTAATTGCTAATAAGCTTGGGAGATTGGTTTTAAACTCTAGCACCCGAGGCATCGATAAGCTAAAAAGAGGAATAAAGTAAGGAATGTCGAATTTTTACAAACGGAGGAGGCGGTTCATATGTTAATCTCAACTCAACGAACCATCGCTCTTCGCTGTCCCTTATGCGGCAGACTAGAATTCAACCCCATCTCATGGTTTGATTTTTCGGGTAAAGACCTGGTTCGAATTCAATGCAAGTGCGGGTTTAACAAATTGGTTATCAGCTCCAGAAATAACTATCATGATTATTACTTTCAAGTACCATGTTTGATTTGTGATGAAGTACATATTATTAGGTTTTCAAAAGCTGAATTATGGGGTAAAATTAGTTTAGTGCTTCGCTGTGCTACAAATGGGCAAGAATTAGGCTATATTGGGACTGAAACGGCAATTGAAAAATTGATTACTCAAAAACGGGACGATCTGGATAGTGTCATTAATAACCTTGGATTTGATGACTATTTTACCAACCCCCAAGTGATGTACGAGATTTTAAATCATCTCCATCAACTAGCCGACTCCAATCAGTTATTTTGTCTCTGTGGAAACAATCAAATCGACATCGAAGTATTCCCTGAAAAACTAGAATTACACTGTTCTTTTTGCCAGAGTTTGCATATTATTTATGCTGAAACAATTGAAGATCTTCAGATAGTTAAGGGAACAAAAGAAATAGCATTGACTGAAAAAGGTTTTTCAAGTTTTGATTCGAGCAAAGTCCATCCAATCTAATTTACAATTGGAGGTCCTACCACATTTTTCACCTTCAACCAATCCGTTTATCCCAACGAACTGTAAAAATACCCAAAATACGAAAGAAATTTAATAAGACCGTTATTATTGAACTTCGAAAAACGTGCGGAATTTTCGCGTTTTTAAAATTATAAATCTATAAGCTCCTGCTTGAAGTTTTATTCAAATGGATGTGAATTGATGGGCTTTAAAACCTGTCTTAAAACTAATGTCTTTTTGGTATTCGTATAAACTGGATTTAGCTTTAAACTTTTTTATAGGTAGTCGTACCCCGGCTTCGCCGGGGTACATTAAAGGATGAAAATAATTCTTAGATATGCGTAAATTAAGGGAGGATTCCGGAATGCAATTGGCTGAATTGGAAGAAAAGACACTTCAAGAACTACAAGAAATGGCTAAGGAACTGAATATCGAGCATATTTCCAACTTTCGAAAGCGGGAATTAATCTTCGAAATGTTAAAAGTTCTAGCGGTCAAGGAAGGGTTGATTTTCTCCCAGGGTATTTTAGAGATTTTACCTGATGGTTTTGGGTTTTTAAGGGTGGAAGACTTTAGCCCGGGGCCGGAAGATATTTACGTTTCGGCATCTCAAATTAGACGTTTTAACCTTAAAACAGGGGATATGGTATCGGGTCAGGTGCGCCCTCCAAAGGACAACGAAAGATACTTTGCCCTACTGAAAGTGCAAGCGGTTAATATGATCGATCCTGATGCCCTCAAATTACGCACCTATTTTGAAGAATTGACCCCGATTTATCCCAACGAGCGAGTACGTCTCGAAACTACATCAAAAGAAATTTCAATGAGGATTGTCGACATTATGGCCCCAGTAGGAAAAGGGCAACGGGGCATGATCGTTGCTCCTCCAAAAGCTGGTAAAACCACCCTGCTAAAGAAAATTGCCAATAGCATCACCACCAATCACCCGGAGATTGAGTTGATTGTATTATTAATCGACGAACGTCCGGAAGAAGTGACGGATATGTCTCGCTCCGTTAAAGGTTCAGTGGTTAGCTCCACTTTTGACCTTCCATCGGAAAACCATGTTCGGGTGGCGGAGTTAGTTTTAGAACGAGCAAAACGGTTGGTGGAAACGGGGAGAGATGTTGTAATCCTCTTAGACTCGATAACCCGTTTAGCCAGAGCTTATAACCTAGTAGAACCGCCGAGCGGACGGACTCTTTCCGGCGGCGTTGATCCGAGCGCGCTTCATAAACCGAAAAGATTTTTCGGAGCAGCCCGTAAGGTAGAAGAAGGCGGTAGTTTGACAATTATGGCGACTGCCTTGGTAGAAACCGGGTCGCGAATGGATGAAGTCATTTTTGAAGAATTCAAAGGAACAGGCAATATGGAACTGCATCTGGATCGCAAGTTAGCCGATCGTCGGATCTTCCCGGCCATAGATATCAACCGTTCCGGAACGCGTAAAGAAGAACTGTTGCTTAAGCCGGAAGAACTTGAATGTGTCTGGGTCTTAAGGAAGTTGTTAGGTTCATTAGGTCCGGCTGAAACAACCGAACTGCTGTTGGAGAGGTTAAATCATACTAAATCCAATGATGAGCTTCGGGAATTGATAATGACCTCTTCTTTCGCTGAGAATGTTTTGAAAAAAAGGAATCAAGAGTACTGAGAATATTTTGGCATATAATTCCAGAATCAGCTCTTGCAGGTATTGGAAAACTACTTGCAGGAGTATTTTTTGTTTCTGGAGGAGATAAGTTGGAAGCAAGGTTAATTTCAGAGCCAATTCAAATTATACGTCGTAAAAGCCGGCTTTTGTTAATGGTCCCTTTAATCTTGGCCTTATTTTTCGCGGGAAGAATGGCTGGAGCCGACCTACCTGGTCGCCAATCAACCATCGCAATGGAGGAAGTTTTCAAATTCAAAACGGGAATCACAACGAATGCATTACTTAAGACTGGATTTAGTGTCCATTTTCTGAAAAGAAACGAAACGTTATACCGGTTGAGTCGAGACTATTTTGTATCAGTGGCATCATTGGTCAAAATCAATCGGATTTCTAATCCTCGTTCCATTTCAGTTGGTAAAATGCTTTATATTCCACCTGTAGATTATCATTCCGGACGGCTCCGAAGTTACCGGGTCGGACCTGGAGATACTGTGGAAGGATTAATCTCTCGATTTGGCTTAGAACTTTGGCAGTTCAAAAGGATAAATCCAGGGTTAGCCCATTCGGTTTTGGAAGAAGGAACTACCTTAATTTTACCAATTAAAGAGGTTAATCGTTTATCACGCCCGGGAAAATTTATTAGCATAGTCAGGCCGGTAATGGGCAGGCTTACTTCGCGTTATGGTAGAAGATGGGGAAGAATGCATTCTGGGATTGATTTGGCGGCCCCAGGAGGAACCCCGGTCCGGACCGCGGCCTCGGGACGAGTGGTTTTTACCGGATGGAACGGCGGATATGGCCGGTTTATCAAAATCGATCATGGTAATTACCAAACCAATTATGGCCATCTCTCGAAGATAATAGTTAGTAACGGCACTTACGTTCAAAAAGGGGCTTTAATCGGTCTAGTAGGGGCGACAGGCCGCGCTTATGGAAGTCACCTTCATTTTGAATTGGAAATAGATGGTAAGAAAGTGGACCCATTGATGCATCTTAGGTAGCAATAAGATGAAAAACAGCGTTTGGAAGAGGATAAATAAAATTTTTTATTATAAAAGCAAAATTTGGGAAGGTAGTCAATTTGACCTTCCCTTGTTTTTTAAAATTAAAAGATGTACAATAAGGTCAGAAAAGGTCAGAGGTGTAACATGAGTAATTTAGCTGACTTAATTGAACAGTATCTAAGGGCGATTTTGGCCCAACAAAACATGGTGGAATTACAAAGAAGAGAGTTAGCCAGGATGTTTCGTTGCGCTCCATCGCAGATCAATTATGTCTTGGAGACCAGGTTTACCTTTGACCAAGGGTATATTATTGAAAGTAAGCGGGGAGGCGGAGGATATATCCGAATAACTCATCTGCAATGGCAAACGCCAAAGAGTTTACCGGAGTTAT
>JBLNDC010000167.1:0-2781 GCA_050261255.1 Bacteroidota bacterium | reverse complement strand
GCTGGACCGACTCTCAAAAGCCGCCCAAAACGAGTTAGCTAATTTGGTCACTTTAATGCTGGGCATCTCCATCGGTTCGACGATGGTGGCTGATAAATTTCTCAACCCGGCTACGATCTTAATCATGATCTTGGGCTTGGTCGCTTTTATCTTCGATACTGCCGGCGGAGTATTATTCGCCAAATTGTTAAACCTTTTCTTAAAGCATAAAGTGAACCCAATGGTCGGCGCCGCCGGAATCTCCGCTTTCCCAATGTCCGCCCGGGTCATTCAGAGAATGGCTCAAAAAGAGGACCCGACCAACTTCGTGTTGATGCAATCCGTGAGCGCTAATGTGGCTGGACAACTAGGCTCCATCGTCGCCGGAGGATTGTTATTAGCGGTAATACCGGCGCTTTTAAAATAGGAGGGTTGATAAATGAACGAAACCATTATGCAAGGTTTTAAAGCTACCGGTTACGGTATGGGCGGGGTTTTCCTGGTATTAATCTTGTTCTATGTTTTAACCAAATTAATGATGGCCATCTTCGGCAATTTTTCGAAAAAAGACGAATAAATTTAGGAATCATTCAAATTTAAAAACCCAGGATCTCCTGGGTTTTATTTTTTAATAAGCTTTCGTCTACCCCGGCCTTCCGGGAGACATGAAAGAATGAATAGGTAACAGAGCGCTACTCGCACACTCATGCCCGAAGCCTCGCGCCTTTTTCCTTAATTGGCGCCCATAAAGTAACCTTCACTGCTCTCTCCTGACTCCTATCTCCATCATCTATCCTCGCTCTACTTAACCTTCCCGTCCAATTTGATCTTACCCACCGGTAGCGAGGTTGGCGTATTGCTTAACATTTTTAGTTGAAATTTTTGGGACAGTTTTTGACTTAATTTCCCTTGAAGTTCTTTAGGGATAGTGATCTTAAGCGGGTCTCCGTCACTTACAAAACGTAATGAAGGGTTTTTCCGATAGCGTTCGATAAAACTTTTCGGTCCCCATGGCGTATCACCGGCTTGAATCCGTTCCATTTTATAAGAGTTAAATTCGGCTGAATACGGAGACGGAACTGATCCGGAACCAACCAGCATTACTGAGTTATGGCGGTATTTAAAACCTTGATATTCGCCTTCCCGTGCCAACATGCGGTTTTGGGGATGAACCCCGAAGGGTAAGGCAAAACTTTTAACCTGATAGCCGGGGAGATATTTTTGAATTGCCTTAACTGCCAAGGCCAACTGTTTTTGGACCGCCGTATCATCTACTTTACCCAAGTTTTCATGCCAGTAAGTATGATTCCCAATTTCATAACCGTTTTGGGCTAAAAAGTTTAACTTCTCTTGGATATACTCTTCTTGGGCAAAAAGTTTACTCTTCCCGGTTCCGGGAAGCACATAAAAAGTGGCGGTCAACGGAAAATCCGGATGTTCCCTTTTAAATTGTTCCATGATTCCTACTCCGGATTGGGGATCGATCTCCAACCGCTCTCCTTTTTTCAAGTAGCGAAATTGGCCGGCGCTGGAATCGTCAAAGGTGATTACAAAAGGAGTTTTTCCAGTCGGTACTTTAATATTGCCGCTGACTAAATCTTGTAACGGAATCGGGTAATAATCGTTCTCATACAACAGCTCCAGGTCTTTCCGGAAATTCTCCGGAGTTCGGCACCACCGGCCTTCGGGATATCCGATCAAATGGTACTCTAAGATCATAATCCGTCCTAGTTCATTTGGGGGTAGGGCCCCTTGATTCCCAGCATTAATTTTCCCGTTAGCTAAGGATAGGTTTACGGTGATCACCAAAGCCGTTAATAATGTAAAAATTTTAAAACGCACAGTTCTCCCCCGCTTTTTATGATTTTTGGGAGATTATTTCAGCCCTGGAACTGGCTTTTCCTGCAATTAAATACTGGAAAGAAAGACCTTTTTTAAAAACTTAACAAATGTTATAATTTAAGGAATCACATAATTCTTGATTTTAACTTTGGTTCACAATATATTGATAGATACATCCGGGCTCTTCACTGTGGTTTATTAAGGTAATTATACAATTCCCTCAATTACTAATAAATCCATATAAAAGGTAGTAAAAACATGACTACAATTAATGACGTCGCTCGCGAAGCCGGGGTGTCCACCGCGACAGTTTCGTATGTTCTTAATAAATCGAAACGCGTTAACCCCGAAACTGCCAAAAAGGTTTATCTGGCTATCAAAAAACTAAATTATCGCCCGAGCCGGATTGCCCAATCCTTAGTTAAAAAATCCACCCAGATTATCAGCGTATTGATCTCGGATATCACTGATCCTTTTTTTGCGCCCATCGTCCGAGGAATTGAAGATGTTGCCAGTGAAGCGGGTTATGTGGTAATGATCGGGAATAGTGATGAAGACTGTTCCAAAACCAAAAACTATTTCGATGTTCTGGGCAGGCACCGGATCGACGGCTTGATCATCTCTCCCACCGAAGGCATTGAACAGATGGGAATACTGAATGATTTGGACATCCCGACGGTTTTTGTCAATCGCAAAGCAAACAAGGACTATGCTGATGTGGTGGAAACCGACAATCATTTGGGAAGCATTTTGGCTATAAAACATTTAACGTCTTTAGGACATTCCCGGATCGGCGTCGTCTCCGGTCCAAATACGGTTACTACCTACGCCGGCAGGCTTCAAGGATATGAAATGGGATTGACCGAAGCCGGATTGCCGGTTAACCGGGAATTGATTCGGATCGGAGGATTTCATCGCGATTCGGGTTACCGGCTAACGATGGAACTATTGAATCTCGAT
>JBLNDC010000166.1:0-3096 GCA_050261255.1 Bacteroidota bacterium | reverse complement strand
AATGTATACTTACCAACTTTATATCGTTTTAGATTATCTTTGTTGGTAAACCAGGAAACGGTCTCGGTTAATCCTTTAGTTAAACCTTCTAAACCGGCATAATTGGGCTCCCAACCCAATAAAGCTTTAGCCTTAGTATTATCTGCCCAAAGCCGTTCCACTTCACTCTTTTCCGGACGTAATCGTTCCCGCTCCTGTTCGATGCTAACCTCTTTTCCCATAATGTTGGCGATTAATTTAACCGTATCACCAATCGAAATCTCATAGTTGCTTCCAATATTAATTACTTCCCCAATCGATCGTGTCGATTCGGCGACTTTTATAAATCCCTCTACCGTATCTTTTATATAATTAAAATCCCGTGTAGGATGAATTGACCCGAGTTTTATGTTACGGGAACCGTTAGCAATCTGAGTAATAATTGTCGGGATAACCGCTCGCGTGGATTGTCTGGGGCCATAAGTATTAAAGGGGCGAATAACGGCCACCGGAACGTTAAAAGATGTATAAAAGGACATTGCTATTTGATCAGCCCCGATCTTACTCGCCGAATACGGCGACTGCCCTTGTAAGGGATGTTCTTCGGTAATAGGAACAAATCTAGCGGTTCCATATACTTCACTAGTCGATGTATGAACGATCTTCCCTACATTCAATTCTCTAGCGGCTTGAACTATATTTAGGGTACCTTTTACATTAGTGTCAATATAAGTATCGGGAGAATGATAGGAATAAGGAATAGCGATTAGAGCAGCCAAGTGTAGTATAATATCACAACCTTTCATGGCTGATTTTACGCCATGATAGTCTCGAATATCCCCAGCAAATACTTCAAGATTATCTTTAACCTCTTTCGGTAAATCATCCAACCATCCCCAAGAATTAAAAGAGTTATATAAGACAAAAGCACGTACATCAAACCCTTGTCGGACTAATTCTTCAACCAAATGAGAACCGATAAATCCATCCGCGCCAGTAACTAATATTTTTTTGCCTTTTAACATTAAAATAGTCTCCAAACTAAAAAGATTTAATTTTTTCAACAATATGGTTTTGCTGATGTTGATTCAAATAAGGATGCATCGGCAGACTCAATACTCTTTTTGCCAGATTCTCCGCAACCGGAAAAGCCCCTTCCTGTTGATTCAAAAATGCAAAAACCGGCTGTAGATGTAAGGGAATTGGATAATGCACTGCTGTTGGAATCCCAGCTTCATTTAATTTAGCTTGTAATAAAGCACGATTTTCGACTTGAATAGTATATTGAGCGTAGACACTGGTATTAAACAGCTCGATATATGGGACAATTACTTTTTCCTTAAGTAATTCCGAATAACGAGCTCCGATCTCCATCCGGAGTTTCACTTCATCAGGAAAAACTTCGAATTTCGCCAATAAAACCGCTGCCTGGATAGTATCCAAACGGCCATTCAATCCTAATAAGGGATGATGGTAACGGCGGTCTTGGCCATGAACTCGAATCTGTTTCATCTGTGCCGCCAAATCATCATCATCAGTAAAACATGCCCCGCCATCGCCGTAACATCCCAATGGTTTCGAAGGAAAAAAGCTGGTACAACCGATAGTAGACAACCCACAAGATTTTCGCCCTTTATAGGTCGCACCAAAACTCTGGGCTCCGTCTTCGATGACTGGAATACCATATTTAGCGGCAATCGAATTAATAATATCAAAATCGGCGCACTGACCATAAAGACTAACCGGTATAATTGCTTTTGTTTTAGAAGTAATCGCCTGCTCAATTAAATTTGGATCCATGTTATAAGTTTTGGGATCAATATCGACAAAGACAGGTTTAGCTCCTAAAATTGTTATAACTTCTGCGGTTGCAATAAAAGTAAAGGGGGTCGTAATCACTTCATCTCCGCTACCAACTCCTAAAGCCATTAAGGCGATTAATAAAGCATCGGTTCCGTTAGCTACCGTAATACAATGCTTTACCCCGACATAAGTTGCGAGTTTTTCTTCTAATTCCTTGATTTCCGGCCCCATTATATACTGGCCGTGATCAAGCACTTTCTGAATCATACCATCAATCTCCGGTTTTAATCTGCGGTATTGTTCCGCTAAATCAATAAACTGCATCATATTAGGCCTCTCTCAAAACATTGTTTTCCTCAATATATTCCCTGCCGCAGCGATTACAAGTTAACGAGTGTTTCAACTGCTCTCCGCACTCACATACCCAACCTTTTCTTTTAGCCGGAACTCCAACCATTAAAGCATAATCCGGCACATCCGCCGCAACCACGGCGCCGGCTGCGATAAAGGCATGTTTCCCGATAGTATGCCCGCAAACAATGGTGGCATTGGCCCCAATACTCGCGCCTTCTTTCACCAGCGTTTTTAAATAAAACTCGCTGCCCCGTTGGGGATATTTGCATCGAGGAGCTTTGATATTAGTAAAGACCATTGAGGGGCCGCAAAATACATAGTCTTCCAATTCCACCCCTTCATATAAGGAAACATTATTTTGGATCTTGCAATAATTACCAATCTTCACATTGTTCCCGACATTTACATTTTGGCCGAAACTACATCCCTCACCGATTCGCGCGCCTTTTTGAATGTGTGAAAAATGCCAGATTTTCGTCCCCTTGCCAATCACTACATCATCATCAATGTATGAACTTTCATGAACATAAAAATCTTTATCCTGGCCCAATTCAATCAACCCTTTCATTCCGAGAGATCCAATCAATTTAGAGCTTGATTATAATAATTGTATATTATCACGTTTCTTGACATGCTTCATTACATTTTTGGTATCAAAGATCATAGCTGCATTGGCTTGAACAAATTCATAATCAATATTGCTATGGGCGGTAGTAATAATGACCAAATCCACCGATTGCAGCAACGCTGAAGTCAAATTTTCCTCTCCCTTTCGGATCACACCGCGATCGCGATACTCAGGCACATATGGATCATAGTATTTTACCTCGGCACCTGATTGCTCCAACTTGTCGATCACATGCAGCGCGGGGCTTTCGCGGTAATCATCGATGTCTTGTTTATAAGCCACGCCCAGTACTAACACTTTAGAGCCATTTAATGATTTTTTAACCTGGTTTA
>JBLNDC010000165.1:0-8142 GCA_050261255.1 Bacteroidota bacterium | reverse complement strand
GATCCCTTCCAAATCCCTTTCTACGCCACCGCCTTGATGGCCTTTACCAACACCGCCAAGGCCGCATTGATCGCCTGTTCCGCCCGGACTTTGACGATGCCTTCTCCGGCGGCCTTTACCGTCTTGGCGGCATTGATCAGGCTGTCGGTTAAAATCCCGGCCGTTTTCTTATCAATTTCCCCAATCATCCGGTTGGTCTCGACCTTGGCGATCTCATTGGCTAATTTTTTCAGCTCTTCTTCCACATATTTTAGGGTCTCGGGCAGGGAATCCCCGATACTGGCCTTAGCGGCGGCCAGCATCTCCTTGAGGACTTCCTTTCCGTCAAAACCGGCCATTTTATCACCTCCTATTAATCAGAAGAATCAGTCCAATGACTTGCGACTTTTGACTTTACTCCATTACCTTCTCCCCGCGTTTCAGGGCGTTTTGCAATTTGATGATCGCCTTGAACTGAGTATTGAAAGCGACCCGCATCGGCCCGGCCAACTCCTTGGTAAGCCCTTTCTCTCCCTGTCCCTCATGGAGTCGGCGCAAGTTCTCCAAGTTCTTTTGGAGCAAGACGATCTGTTCCGCGACGGTTCCGTCCTCCGCAATAGTCTCCGCCCGGAGCAGCAAAGTAGTCAAGGTCCCTTGGATCCGGTCGTAAAATCCCATGTTCCCGGCATAACCGCCTTCCGGCGTCCCGGCGGAACGTTCCATTTTAATCAGAAAGGTTTCGATCTCCCCTTGCAGTTGGGTAGCATATTGGTCGATTAATTGGTCATAGTCGGAGATTAGTTTGACGGAACAGCCGGCGATGAGGGTTATCAATAGAATCAAGGTCAAAGGCAGCAGAAATCTGTTTTTGAGTGAAAGGGACGAAGCCGCTAAAAACATACTTTCACCTCCTTTTTTTAGAATCGTTGGAAGAAAAAGCATGTATATTAATTTCTAGGTTTGTAAAATAGTTCCTGCAAAATTAAATAAATTTTTGGGATTGTTTTAAATTATTTGGAAATCCCCGCAAGAGTTTAAAATGCCAAAAGATATAATTGGATAATTATTAATGAGGTGATGGGCTGTTATGATTTCTTTAGAATAGTTGGAACAATTGATCATCCGGAAAGAGCGGATTTACCGGTGGAGTTGCGTAATACTGGGAAAATCGGAGAACATGCCCCTTTGGAGGTTTTTGGGGACGGTAATGACATTGTCCTTAAAAATTATTTAGCCGGCTGTATATTTTCCATGCCTAACTGCGACCCCTCGCCCCTAAACAGGGGCAACCACCATTCACGGAAGCCTAAAATCTCGTCCCCCCGGGCTATGTTTTTCGAACCTGTAGAGTCTTTTGGTTTTTTTCGCTACGAAGGATGGTGGTTCTCCCTTTCCAGGGACAAAGGGTCAGAGATCCGGTACGAGGGGGAAACGGATCTTTTTCAGGATATCCCGTGAAAATGACACCATTTATCAGGTTCATCTGGACACCGATTGCTGGAGATGGACGCTGGAGACGGTGTTTGTGAAATGGAGAGGCGTGGCGAGTTGAATTAGGCTAATTTGGTGCGTCTTTTAAATTCTCTTCTTCCGATCGTCTGAAAATTTAAGGATAAATAGAGCTTAAATCTATTTATATTTTTTAAAATTCAATATTAGCTCCTTAAACGTACCGGGGTTATATTTATTAAAATTAAAATCCTCTTCATCTACGAAAACATAATCGAAGTGAATCTTCTGTTGCGACTCATTTATGTCTTCGCACCATTTCTTCAATCGTTCCATTTTTAAGGGGACATCAAGATCTTCAAGCCCTTTGGTTTCAACAATATAAATATTCTGATCACTGGTTTTTACAATAAAGTCCGGATAATAAGCGGATATGTTCCCGTCGTCGTTCACATAATCGATACTGAAATGGACGGCGAAATAATTCTTGGTGTAGGCTACCACATCCGGACATTTTTCCAAGAAGGAAGCAAAGAGAAGCTCAAGCTTACTATCGCCGATGATTTTGTTGAAAAGACTTTTTTGGGGAATTAGGTAACCTTGTTCCTTTACGACAAAAGGCCGGGTCTGTTTTAATTTGATATAGTCTCTTATTTCGGCGCCGCCCTTATCTTGGATCGTTAACTCGTTGATTTTCTTCTTAAAGGTTTCAATAATGGTTTTGCTTGCTTCAAGTTCGGAAAGGTTACGCAGTGTGTTCAGATCGTCGATTTCAACAGCTGTATTAAAAAGATGATTGGTGATAAATTCCTTTACTTTTCCGTATAAAACATCATAACCGCTGACTAAACGCAGATCTTTCATTATTACCTGGGTGAAGTAGCCGATTACACTTCGATAATCAGTTACTGCGCTTGAATCTAGAATTGTGGTATGGTTGATCTCTCCGGTGGTAATGTCTTTAAAGACAATTTCCCGCATTTCCGCATCGGAAAATTGTTTGTAAGGAATTTTGGAGTTCCCGAAGGCAGCCGGGTTCAATTCTTCCAGATTTTTATACTCCCGGTAAATCCGCGGTGAAAGAATAGGGATTTCAATATCAAGTTTGTCGATGTCTTTTTTCTTATTTTCGTTATCTATTTCAATAATTAGCGGGGTTTTCGGTCCGGTTCCCTCCCCCATCGGTTTGCGTTCAAGTTCAACGCCTTCGTTCTGGATTGACTCCACAAAATCCATGAAGGCGTCGGTTCCGACGACACTGACGTATTCCGTGGTATCCGCGTCGGGGTACATCCGGCGCAAACCCCGGCCCAGGGTTTGTTCGGGGAGAATATTGCTTTGTGCCGAATAGGCCCGGAGTCCGACGATGGTGGTTACGTTCCGGACATCCCAGCCTTCTTTCAGCATCAAGACCGAAACGATCACTTTATAAGGACTCTCCCAACTGTCAATCTGGTTGGAGGCCTTGCGCAGCAGCTCCAACTCTTCCTTGCTTTTCTTGGAGTCGGACTCGGAAATCTCCCCGCTATTATTAGTATGGATCGTAAAGACTGCGTCCTTCAGCTCCGGATAGGTGTTCTCCAGATATTCCGCGACATCGTCACAGTTTTTAGTATCATCGGTCATAATAAACAGAACCGCTTTTTTACCCAGTTTTTCATGTTCAGCATAGGCCTTACGCCATTCTTCCACGCCAAGGGCGATATAGTCGGCGTATTTTTCGGTATATTTTGAGCTTTTGCGCTCCGCTAACTTGGCCCGGCTGGCGGAATCAGGCAGTACCGGATGTTTGACTACGTTTTGGGTAATAGCTTCAACCAATGGATAGTCGCATATTGTCTGGACGAAAATTGCGCCGTTATTATGCTTTGGGGTGGCGGTAACGTCGATTTGCAAGGAAAGAAAATGGTCTTTCTGTTTCAACCGGTTATGAATATCTTCAATGGATTTAAACCAGGCCAGTTTACTGTCGTGTATATGGTGGGCTTCGTCGTTAATGACTACCAATTCATCGATTTCCCGGACAATGACTCCCAGATCGACTTTGGAATCGGTAGTTTTTCCGGTCGGACGTTTGCCGAGAAAATAGTCTTCCAGATTGTCATCGTCAAAACTGGGTTCCGTATCATCTCCGGAATAAACCCGGTGAATGTTGGTTAAGAAAAGGTTGCCGGTTTTGCGGATCACCGAAACATCATCTTGGATATGCAAAGTCATCTGAAAGTCATCCTGCCAGTTTTGGCCCTCATAGCCGTTGTCAGGCAGAAGCGGATCGCTAAAGAAGATTTTTAAACCGTCAAAGTCGGCGCGTAACCGGTCAAGGACAATAATATTTGGAGCTATTAAAAGAAAGTTTGTCGCTAGATTTGAATCAGCCTCATAGAGTTTATGAAAGTAACACCAGGTAATGATCAAGCTCATTACTTTGGTTTTACCGCTGCCGGTAGCCATTTTTATAACCAGTCTCAACCATTCCTCATCAAACATGCCGGTCGATACCACACCGGAAGAATCGTAACGGATTAAGTCGTATTTGTCCTTAACCTTAGCTACTTCATATAAATAAATTACGGATTCGATTGCTTCCCGTTGGGCAAAGTAATATTTGAACTCAAACATAGTCCCGTCGGATTTGGGGAGGATATGCTCGGTATTGAACCACCAATTCAATAAAGCTTTGGAAGTGTCCGAAGCGCCCTGATAACGATCATCGCGCCAAGCTTTGACTTGCAGGCGAATCTTATGCACCAAGGGGGGAAGCAGTTTATCGTAGCTTGATTCACGTAACGCTTCATCCGCCGGGAACCAGCGGTAATCCGGATCGAGGATCTGATATGGGGATTGTGGAAAAGAAGGATGAATTGCCATTTATCTGTCTCCTTTAAATGCCAATATTAACCGCTAATTACGCGAATTGACGCTAATTAAACGCCTTTTTATTCGCGGTCGTTCGCGTCCATTGGCGGTTCCTTTAAACATTTTCTTAATTTAACCGCGAATATACGCTAATTGACGCTAATAAGTTCGTTTAGTATTTGCATACCGTTTCCATTCCAGTTTCATTGAACCAAAATTAATGATTAACCCTAAGGGAAGTTTGGTCGCTTTAAGGTAATTTATTATCTGCGCTTCTTCGATTTCAGTTATTCTCTTAATGGCTTTTATTTCGACAATTATCTTGTTAAAACATACGAAATCAGCTATATATTCTTTAGTTAGCACATTCCCTTTATATTGGATATTAATTTTTTTTTGCGATTCAAACGGAATGTTGTTTTCAGTCAATTCAATTTCTAACGCTTCTTGATACACCGCTTCAAGAAATCCGCAACCAAGCTCATTAGCTACATTCATTGCAGCGCCAATAATACGAAACGCTTCATCTTTAAAAATTAATCCGTATTCATGCTCAGGTTCATTTACAGCTATTGGCCATTCCATATCCATATTCCCAATTCCTCTCCAATAAATCAAACACGAATCCTTTTATTTGCGGCCATCAGCGGCCATTAGCGGTTCCTTTTCAATACCTTTTTATTAACCGCGAATTACGCGAATGTCCGCTAATTATTTTTCGTTTGTAATTCACGCGTGCTAGCGGTTTCTTTCTCAGTAAGCTCATTGATTCGGTTGTCTTCGATAAGGAGTTTCATCTGATGAATGGCGATTTGGTTTAATCTTACCAGACGCTCTCCTTGCGGCATATTATCTTTTATAAAAATCGCATTCAGGTTTTCTAGATTGGAAAGACAAACAAGCTGAGATATGTCTGCGTAATCGCGGATGTTGCCCTTTTTATCGGGATTGGCGTCGCGCCACTGTTTGGCGGTCATCCCAAAAAGCGCCATATTGAGCACGTCGGCCTCCGAGGCGTATACCGAATTTGCCTGGGCTTTGGTCAATTGGGGTGGAATCAATTTTTCTTTGATGGCGTCGGTATGAATGCGGTAATTGATTTTGGTTAGATTCCGCCGGATGTCCCAGCCAAGTTGCTTTAATTCTTTTTCTTTAAGACGTTGGAACTCTTGAATCAGATAGATTTTAAATTCAGCGCTGATCCACATCCCGAATTCAAAGGCAATATCCTTGTGGGCATATGTGCCTCCGTATCTTCCGGCGGTTGCTTTTAAACCGATGGCATTAGTTTTATTAACCCATTCCTTGACACTGATCTTATAACTATTTAAACCGGCTTGACTTTTAATTATGGCGAATTCGCCATAATTAAAATCCGGGTTATGGATTCTCTCCCAAATTCCTAAATATTCAATTGTATTTCTATTCCTTAACCAGTCGGAAATAAAGAAGTCTCCATCCTTCGCTTTCAGCATGTCCGTTAAAGAAATATAATCATCGTTGTTGATACTGATTACGGTTATTTCAGTTCCTTTGACCTCGATCTTAGCCATTTATTTCCCCTCCACATTCACCTCAATAATCTTCATGGTGTCGTTGCCGAAAATATCCACGACTTTGACGGCGATCTTATACCGCCCCGCTTTGCATTCGTGGTAGGGGGTGACCAGTTCCAGCGAACGGTCTTTCTTGGTGCGGAAGCTTTGCCACTCATTCTCAAAGATAAAGTCGCCGGTCCAGACCTCCTCGATCTCCCCGGTGGCTTCATTCTTGACCCGGACTATTTCCCGCTTGTTTTCAAAGTTAAAGTCCACACTCCAATAATCGATCCAGTCGGTCCATTTTTTTGTTAATACTTCTTTATTAACAATTCCGTTCTTGTCTTTGGAAATCTTAACTATACTTCCATTTCTGACAACAATTTTACTGGCGCCGTTTTTAAGATTTGCCGCAGTTTCATCTTCATCATCCTGGGAATAATAGACGGAGAAATCGGTCAACTCCACCGCAACAGCGTTCTTTTTCACCAAAGGTTTGACTTCGATATATGAAACATCGTGGAAGACCACCTGGTTTTTTTCCACCGCCCGTTTGTCAAAGACTTCGCGGGGAATGTATTTGAGCGCCAGGTCGATCCCTTTGGCCTTGGCTTCTTCCTGAATATTCGGGAACAGTCCCATTTCAAACTCGAAAGCCAACACATCCACCCGGGAGATCCGTTTCTCCCGGCATTCCAAGATAATCTCCTCCACGAACAACCGGGTCACCGGCAGATTGATCGGCCCGACGGCCACCAGCCGTCCAGCCTTCTTGCCGTGGAAACATTTGAAGTTTTCCACCGTCTCCGCCTTGTAAGCGCGCAGGATGAGCGCGATGAAGTCCTTTTCTTTCTGTTCCAGTTGCTTCTGTTTCTCCTCTTCCCGCAGGTTGAGGTTGACGCCGATATAATGGGCACGCTCATATTTGCCGAGGTTTAAGATTTCAAAAGCGCGAAAGTCTTTGCCTTCAGCTTTCAGTTCCCTCTGGACGCCGATCATTCGCTTTCTAGTAGTATGGATGGCGAACTTGCCGAGATCGGAGCCGATCCATTTCCGGTTCAGCTTTTCGGCCACGGCCAAGGTAGTGCCGGAACCGCAAAAGAAGTCGGTGACGATGTCGTTTTCGTTGGAAGAAGCTTTAATGATACGTTCAAGAAGAGCTTCAGGTTTTTGTGTAGGATAATTTACTCTTTCAGTAGCTATAGGGTTAACTGGAGGAATATCATCCCACACAGAATCAATTATATCTCCTTCAATTTCGTCTAAGTAAATAATACGTGTTCCCCCTTTTGTTGGGTTAACATCATCACGATATAATCTGCCATTTTCATCCTTTTTCCATCTTTTTAAATATTCTTCACTATGAGGTTTGAATTGAGTATGCCATATAAATTTATCAACGGTTTTTCGAAAAGAAATGATATTATCATGTTTCTGAGGAAATTTTTTTGCAGTCTTTCGTTTAAATGCAAAATAAGCCCATATTATTTCATTTAAAAAGTTATCTTTTCCAAATACTTCATCAAGTACATTTCGTATATAACCACTTACCCTCCAATCACAATGCACATAAATACTCCCATCCTCCGCTAGTAGATCTTTCATCAATACCAACCGCTCATAAATCATCGCAATAAAACTATCCGCGCCTTTACCCCAGGTGTCGCGGTAGGCCAGCTCCTCCAATACATTCGGTTTTTTCGTAAATGTATCATCACCGATCTCAATGTCCATCGAAAAGTCCGCGCCGACGTCAAAAGGAGGGTCGATATAAATGAGTTTGATACCGCCGTTTTTCTCGATCTCTTCCCGCATGGGTCCGTTCTTCAAGCTGGAGAGGATCAGTTTGTTATCGCCCCAGATCAGTTTATTGGTCCAGCCCGCCTTCTGGCGGCCCCGTTCGTCGAAGAGAGAAAGTTGCGTCCCAGTGTCTTCAATCTTTTCGGCGCGCGGCTCATCCACCTGCTCGATGACTTGAAAGGGGAGGACGATATTACAGACTTCATTGGTCTTGCCGTTCCAAACCAGTTCCACTTCGCACTTGTCGTCGAAAAGCAGGAAGCGGTATTTGTCGGGGAGTGGTTTATCGGCTTCTATCAGTTTCAGGATTTCGCGTTTTTCGTTGTCGGTGAGTTTCATATTAAATCGCTCCGTGGATTAAAAGATCAAACCTAAAAAATTTATTTAATCTTTTCGACGCTACTCAATTCTTTCCTTTTGTTACCCATAAAAAAATAGAAATGAAATCTAAATATATCAAAGAATTACTATTGCACGTCATTAAATAAAACGGGTGGTTAAAATGCCCGTTGGCGAATTA
>JBLNDC010000164.1:0-7524 GCA_050261255.1 Bacteroidota bacterium | reverse complement strand
TGCACCCACCGTCGCGATCCGGCTGTTTATTGGTTATAGCAGGATTTTGTTCAGCCATGTTTACACCTCCGCCGTAGATTTGCGCCAACGATTTAACCGGCCCCGTAATCTAAAAATCGCTTTAGTATGTATTTGTGAAACGCGTGACTCGGAAATCTCCATAATTTCTCCGATCTCTTTCAAAGTCAAACCTTCATAATAATATAACGCGATCACCATTCGCTCTCTTTCCGGCAAGCTCTCAATGGCGTTTGCTAAAGTTGCTTTTACTTCCTCTATTTCAACTTGATGTAATGGGTCTTCGCTTTCATTATTTTTTACAAGATCCAATACCCGGACCGAGTCGTCCTCATTCGAATGGACCATCCATAATTCATCCAGTGAACTTAAAGTGGTGCAACTCACCTCGGACAAGAGTTGATAAAAGTCCTGAATGCTGATACTCATTGCATCACTGATTTCCTGATCCGTCGCCGAACGGCCCAGGCGGTTTTCCAGCTCCGCGCATACCCGTTCCAATTCACGCGCCTTTTGCCGCACCGAACGCGGGACCCAGTCGTTACTCCTTAAACCGTCAAGGATAGCTCCTCTGATTCTGGCGATAGCATAGGTTTCAAACTTAATCCCCCGCGAGAGATCAAACTTTTCAATCGCATCCATCAACCCAAAAACACCGAAACTAACTAAATCATCAAATTCTACATTCGACGGCAAGCCGATCGCGACACGACCCGCAACGTACTTTACCAATGGAGCGTACTTCAGTATGATTGCTTCTCTGGTGGCTGGTGATTTAGAAATCAGATAATCCCGCCACAAAGTTTCTTCACTCTGAGCCGTTTTATCAACTGACATAGCTACCCTCCTTACTTTGATCATCCCAAACCTTCCCATGGTTAGCTCTATTTATCTATTAAAATGACTAATTTTCCCTCCGGGTATCACATTTTATTCGAATTTAAATTTTAGACAACGTTACGGTATCGTCAATGGTTCGAACTTGAACCTCTCCGCTTTCCAAATCTAACGTAACACTTTTTCCGGTATTACCCCCAACGCACCGTCCTGATATCTTCAACCCTGACTTTTGACAAGCTTCTTCAATCACTTTCAGATTGCGTTCCCCAATTTTTAGTCGTTCATTCCTAATCTCGTGAACAAACATCTCGGCGCCTCCAACCAGCTTAATATCGAGACGATGGGTTACGGCGCCTATCTTCTCCATCTCCTCAAGTAAAAAAGGAACAGCTGTATTGCCAAATTTAGCCCGGTTATTATCCCCAACAGCCATCGAACTCAATGGAAGCATTACATGAGCGATACCTCCAACTTTAATTACTGAATCATAAGCGCAAATAGCCACACAAGAACCTAATCCCAAAGCTGCAATCTTTCCCGGAGCCTTTGCAATTTTTAATTCAGCCATCCCGACTTTAACTATTTCGTCCATTCAACTTCTACTCCAAGAGCGTTCATTAACGAATCCAACGCACCCGGGTCAGGCACTAAAAAGAAGTGGCCATTTATTTTCCTTTGGGTCAGACTGAATTGAGTCTGAATAAATAAAGCATAATCCCCGACAATCCCGAAGTCCAACAAAGCAGTGTTTAAAATCGCTCCGACCATATCATCGGCGAGGATCGGAACCGAAGACAAGACATTATATCCGGTTAGCTTAGTTAAGGCATAAAGGTATGCTCCGGTCATAATATTACCGATTTCCTTCAAAGCGGATTTCTCAAAGTCGTCTAAAACCGGACGAATATTTTTCGACCCGGTTAACAGCTCCGCTAGAGTCAAGGCTTCTTCTTTGGCGAAAACGAAGATGATCTTGCCGGGAACATCGCCGAAGACCCTCATATAGATGCCAACTACCTCTTGTTCCGCTCCGCCAAGAATCTCGCTGACTTCAGGCAGAGCGACGATTGATACGTTGGGAACGGTCATGGTAATTGGTTCCGAAAGCAACTGCGATAAAGCGGTAGCCGCATGTCCAGCGCCTATATTCCCGATTTCTTTAAGAACATCTAGCTGAAAATTATTAAGTTCAGCTATTTTCGTCATTTCGACCCTCCGTATTTAATGATTCAAGCTCTTTCATTTCTTCCGGCGACAAAGCCCGTTCCAGGTTTAATAGAATAATTAAGCGTTCGTTGATTTTAGCCACACCGCTTAAAAAATACGCATCGACCCCTCTAGTGATAGGAGGGGCGTTTTCAATGGCTGAAACATTAAGCCGAATGACTTCGACCACAGAGTCAACGATCATCCCTACTTGCCCATCGCTGATATCTACAATAATTACTCTAGCCTCATTGCTTGTTTGACGGACTACCAGGCCGAAACGTTTTCGCAGGTCAACAATGGGGACGATTTCACCCCGAAGATTAATCACCCCTTCTACAAAAGCCGGGGATTTAGGGACCCTAGTTATTTGTTGGTCCAATTTTTCAATTTCACGAACTTGTAAGATATCGACCCCGAATTCTTCATCGCCTAGTTTAAAAATTACCAACTGTTTACTCTCTTCAACAGCTTCGACTTTATCTTTTAGAGCCATCCTCTTGCCTCCTTCTCGATTTATCTTTCCGGCTAAAAGTTAAGCTAATTTGTTTCAAGAAGTATGAAATTCGATTACGCTTATTTTACAACTTTAGAAATCTTTCTTAAGCAACAGCTCTAAGATCCAAAATTAATGCAACCCGCCCATCTCCGAGGATGGTAGCCCCGGCTATTCCTTTAATTGAGCCAAGGTATCCGCCTAAGGATTTAATAACCACATCCTGTTGACGTAACAGACTATCAACAATACATCCGATTAACCGGTCGCCGATTTTCAAGACCACTACATCCAATTCCTCGATCTCGTGGTTTTTGGCGCCGGGTGTATCCAAGATATCCTGGAGCCGGATTAAGGGGACTACTTCACCCCGTAACATGAATACTTCCTGCTCGCGAATGTGTTTAATCTCGCTCCGGTTCAGGCTGGTAATTTGTTCAATATAACTCGATGGCAAAGCGTAAATTTCATTTCCCAATTGAACCACTAACGTTTGGATAATAGCTAAGGTCAAGGGGAGACGGATTGAAATCGTGGAACCTTCCCCATAAACCGAACTAATGCTGACAATACCGCCTAGGGAATTAACCTTATCCTTAACCACATCCATTCCAACTCCCCGCCCGGAGACATCGGTTACTTTTTCGGCAGTTGAAAAACCGGGCAGGAAAGTCAATTCCAAGATTTGTTCTTCACGCATTTCGGCTAGGGCTTCCGGTGTAACAATCCCATTTTTGAGCGCTTTTTCCTTCACTTTTTGGAGGTTGAACCCTTTACCATCATCAACTACAGAGATAATAACGCTGTTGCCTTCTTGGCGGGCATCCAAGGAAATCTTTCCTTGTCTCGGTTTACCGGCCCGCTCCCGTACGTCTCCTGGTTCCAGCCCATGGTCGACGGCATTTCGAATGATATGGACCAGCGGATCTCCGATCTCATCGATAACCGTTCGGTCGAGTTCGGTTTCACCGCCATGAATGTCTAATTCAACTTCTTTATTTAATTCCTTGGCCAAATCCCTTACCAGCCTCGGAAAACGAGAAAATACCGTTTCCACCGGAATCATTCTCGATTTCATCACACTATCTCTCAAATCAATGGTCAATCGGCCTACTTGTTCGATTACTTCTTCAAGTTCTTTAGAATGGACCGCTGATCCGATTGACTCCAAGCGTGATCTACTGATAACCAACTCGCCGACGAGGTTCATTAAATCATCTAATTTTTTAATCTCCACCCGAACAGTCTGAGTATTGATCTTTTTCTCAGCATGATCTACCGCAGATTCTTGTCTTTTTTCCGTTTGAAGTTGATTTAAGAGCGGTTCCTCAACCTGTACCTTTTCAACATCCATGATGTTGGTAATATTCTTAACAAATTCTTCCGGCGGATTTGACGTTAATACTCCTACAATAAACCGAGTGTCGAAATTCTCATCCTCTAAATCTTTAACCGCAGGCACGCTTCTTATTATCGAACCGATCTTTTCGATCTCCCGTAAAACCATAAAGACCCGGGCGCCTTTTAACAAGCAATCTTCAACCAAGGTCACATCAATATGTATAAGTTTTTGTCCCCTAGTGGTCGCGGTGGTAATCTGCTCAATTTCCGCTTCTAAGTAACGAAGCTGCAGGTTTTGACGTTTTTCAATCTTAACCGGTTCGATATTGCCGGAAATGAAACGGTGTAAATCCTGGATCGTACCGGTAATTTCGATGTCTTCTTCTTTGCCTTCGCTGATGGTAGTCGTCAATATTTCGAGGGAATCGACCGCTTCAAAAAGGCTGTTCATTAACTCGGGTGTAACCGCAATTTCTTTGCTGCGCAATTTGCCTAAGACATCTTCCATGGCATGGGTCAAATTGGCCATTTTGTTGAAACCCATTGTTGCCGAAGCGCCTTTAAGAGTGTGGGCGGCGCGGAAAATCTTATCCAAAATGGAATGATTATCCGGTTCATGCTCTAATTCCAATAAAGACTGGTTTAAGGTAAGGAGATGCTCTTGGCATTCGTCCATAAAAACACTAAGATACTGGGATGTTTCCATATTACCCACCTCCCCAAGGGTTAAATTAGACCTTTCAAGCGTAATTCCTGCTGTTTATAGATAAATTTAAGGATTTTTTGCTTTTTACTCTCAGCAACATCGTGAAATTTAAAGGCAGTCCAGTAAAAATTGGGGGAGCCCGGTTCCGGATTTGGATCCCGTTCCGACCGGACAACTTCAGCCTCTAAATAGATCTCCTCCGTTTCATTACCCGAAGGTAGCACAATCGCCATTTGATATTTTTCACCCGCCTTAAATTCCTCTGAAGTTTCGATTTTAACGCCCCCGGCGCTTAAATCCACCGAATTCATGGTGCAAGCCGCTACTGGAACTCCATCTCGGTAAAAATACAAAACCTCCACCGGTACATTGATGGTAATTCGAAAATCAGCCCGCCGTTGCTTTCGTTTGATTAAATGGGGTATGTAAATCGTAAGATAGGCAAAATCCCGGGTCGCCGGAGAAATTACCTTTGATTGGAACTCATACATCGCATCTTTTTTAAAAACACAAATATTGAGAAGATCATTTTTTTGCAAGGGAACCGGTCCGTTGTCGCTCCGTGGCGCGGCGATCCTTAGCTCATTTTCCTCGCTATTGATCACCCTGCTGTTATATACCCCTTGGTACTTTCCGGATGTTATTTCAATTTGAAGATAATCATCAACTTGAAATATGTTCATTTTGATCCACCTGTTTAAAGATTCCTAATAAACGTTCAAAAAATGAGATCGAACCCGATGTGGCTTGGGTGTCTCCCTTCACAAGTTTAATCGCGATTTCGTTGATATTCTGCGCGACCATGGAACGGGGATGGCCAAGAATGAACGGTTGCTGTTCTTTAACAGCTTTCGGAACCACCGCATCTATCGGGATAAAGCCCAACCTTTCCAAATCCATTCCTAGAAACCGTTGGGAGACAGCAGAGAGCCGTTCCATGACCTCTTCAGCCTCTTTTTCATTTTTAACCATATTAACCACTACCTGAATAGGTAGGTCCCGTTTGGAGGCGGTTATCACTTTGATGATCCCATAAGCGTCGGTGATAGCCGTTGGTTCCGGTGTAGTAATAATAATTACTTCTCCGGCGGCTAATACGAATTTTAAAACATTCTTCGATAAACCGGCTCCCGTATCAATCAAAATAAAATCGGTGGACTTTTCCAGCTGATTCAAGTATTCTAAACATTGGGCCAATTTTTTGTCGCTCAGGTTAGCCAGCTTATACATACCCGAACCGCTAGGAATGATCTTCATTCCAGCTGGTCCATTAATAATTATATCGGCAATTTTTTTTTCGCCCAATAGCACATGTCCCAGGTTATATTTGGGAATAAGACCCAACATGACATCAACATTAGCTAATCCTAAATCCGCATCGACCAATAAGACTTTTTGGCCTAGTTTTGAAAGAGCGATCCCAAGATTGACCGCAAAATTTGTTTTGCCAACCCCGCCTTTGCCGCTGGTAATGGTAATGACTCGGGCCGAATTTTGATTGGTCATATTTTCTTTGACAATTTCCCTTAAACGTTCCGCTTGGTCCGCCATCCAGTCACTCCTTACCGAAAAATATCAAATTATTGATTCGACACTGCCGTATTCCGACCGGAAGAATTACCCTTAAACAGTTGTGAAATTAGTTTGTTGGGTTTTGCGACTTCAATATCGTCCGGAACATTTTGCCCGTTGGTAAAGTACGATATCGGGCGTTTAATATTCATGGCCAAACTCACGATCGGCCCCAGAGAGTTAGTCTCATCCAACTTAGTAAAGACCAAATGAGTGTAGGCGATCTTCGAAAAGCTTTCGGCGATAGTCAACATATCTTGATATTTAGTAGTCGCGCTGATTACCAGTAAAATAACTCCAATATGGGAATTGGATAAGAACCGTTGCAATTCGTCCATCATGGCTTGATTGTGGGGGCTCCGTCCGGCGGTATCGATCAAGATCAAATCGCAATCTTTCAAGTTGGCGATGGACTGGTTTAAATCCGAAGGAGTATAAACCACTTCCACCGGCAAGTTAATAATATCGCCATATGTTTTTAGATGTTCCACCGCAGCGATCCGGTATGTATCAATCGTAATCAGTCCGACTTTCTTGCCCTCGAATAAGTTATAATTGGCGGCAAGCTTGGCGATGGTTGTGGTTTTACCTACCCCGGTCGGTCCGATTAAAGCTACCACTTGCTGTTCGCCCGCCTGCTCCTGGAGAATGGGTTCGGAAAACATTAATTTGGTAGCCAAAATCTGCTGGCAATAGATTAGACTCTCTTCTTGGGCGTTATTCTCGAATAGGTTCGCCGGAATTTGCAATAATAAATAATCGATGATATCGCCTTCCATCCCCAAGCTTTGCAGATGTTGCCGGAGCCAATCCGTATTGCTGGAACGTTCCGGTTGAGGAATGGAAACGCCTCCCGGTACTAAACCAGGCTTAGAAGCGACTTGCCGAATCAACTCTTTCATCTCGGCGATCTCATCTTTTAATGATTTTAAAACCGGTTCGGCAGTAGCGCCGACTTCTTTGATACCGGTAACAAATGTTTTTTCGTCAAAAATCCCTGCGGGAGCCGGTTGTTTTACTTCGGGAGTTGGCGCCTGAACCGTTGCTAACGGTGTAAAGACCGGCTGAGTTTTGGGTTCCGGTCCGATCGGCCCGGACATTTTTGAAGGGGGGGCTGTTACCGCTTCGGTTTGGGAATGTGGTTGCGATTTAGGTTCAGCTTTTTTGGGAACCCCCGCATTATCGGTAATGGTTTCATCAACCGCCGCAATCACTTCGAAACGACGCCGGCAGAAAAATCCAAGGAACCCTCCTTCTTTGAAGGGTTTAGTATGTAATATAATTGCATTGCGGCCCAGGTCGTTTTTGACCCGAGTAATCGCCTCCTGAATCGAATCAGCTACAT
>JBLNDC010000163.1:0-6030 GCA_050261255.1 Bacteroidota bacterium | reverse complement strand
AGCTATAACTATATAATATATAAATCCTATAGCGACTGGGCCATCGTTTTTCCGATATTACCTATCCAACGAGATAACTGTTCCCAAAGGTCGGCCTCGACAATTTCCGGCGAAGCTTGATCAGGTATGGAGGAAAGGCTTTCGCTAACCACCGGCATGGCTTCGACCCAGTGATAATCATCGGAATTGGCAGCCCTCATCCCTAATTTATTCAAAGCAATGGTTTGAATCCGTTCAAAAGATTCCAAAGAAGCCATTTCTACCTTGGTCCGGCTAATTTCTTTTTCCAAAATTTCGATTTGGGATTGGTATTTTTGAATTTCTTGATTGATAAAGATCACGAATACTTGCAGGAAAGAATTGAGTACTGCAAGGAGTAAAACAATGATTAATATTTTGATTAGCTGAGTAAGCGACTTATTGAAGATGCCTTCCGTTACAGGCAATTTTAAAGAGCTCCTTTATCAAAATCTTCAAATTTCTAGGTTTACAGAAAATTACCACATTCTACCTTCGATTTTACCACAAGAATCTTGAAACTGCAAGAAAAAAACGGGTTTTAAAATTTTTTATTAAATGAGCGAGTTTCATAATTACTTTTAGTAAGATTTTGACCCAATATATAGTGTCTAACCCGGATTCAATATATTGTATCAAAATGAGAAATTTTGAAATTATGAAACCGCCTAAAATAGTTTATCCAATCATACATTTGCCTCTTGGTAAATAATTTGATATTCCTTTATATTTTCAATAGGATTTTCCCTGAATTTGAAGAACTTTACAATGTAAACCAATAAATTGGGGGTAATTCCTGGATTCCCAGGTAAGCCAAGATGAAAAAATATAAATTACCGAATTCAAAGAGAAGCAACCCAATAAAAAAGACTAACGGTTCCAATAATCTTCGGGATTTGGCAAATCATAAAGATTTTTTTGCAAATTTAGCCCGTTCCAAACAACAACTCTCCGATATTTTAGAAAATATTACCGATGCTTTTTTTATCTTAGACGATCAATGGCGATTCATATATATCAATCATAAAGCTGAACGCCTTTGGAAACAAAATAAGGATGAATTGATCGCTAAAATTATCTGGGAGACTTTTCCGCACACTCTGAAATCTAATTATTATCAACAATTTCAGCAAGCGCAAGAAAAATTTAGAGCGGTTCATTTTGAGGATTTTTGGCCTACTATAAACCGTTGGGTCGAAGTGCATGCTTACCCCTCCCCGGAAGGGTTGTCGGTGTACCTCCGGGATATCTCCGAACGGAAACTGATGGAAACTTCCCTGACAACAGAACGCGAATTATTATTGGTCACCCTCAGGTCAATCGGCGACGGCGTAATTGCTACCGATAAAAATGGCAAAGTCATTTTAATCAACAAAACCGCTGAAAGATTATCGGGTTGGTCTCAGAAAGAAGCTTTTGGAAAACCGTTGAATAAGGTTTTTTATGTGATCAATGACGATACTAGTCAACCCTATGAAGACCTAGTGGCTAAAACGATTAGTGATAACAAGATCATTCGTCTTGACGCCGCCGTGTTAATCTCTAAGGATTTAAAAGAAATTTATGTCAACTGTAATTGCGCCCCAATCAAAACTCTTTCCGGTGAAAACATCGGAGTAGTTATGGTCTTTCAAGATATCACCGCAAAGCTTAGGACTGATTCCGAACTGATTAAAACTGAAAAAATGGAGTCGTTAGGGATCTTGGCCGGAGGTATCGCCCATGATTTTAATAATCTATTAGCCGGGATTTTAGCCAACCTCCAACTTGCTCAAATTAAAATGGAACACGGCGCTGATATTAAAAAATACTTGAAAGAAACGATCGAAACCACTCGTAAAGCCAGTGAACTCACTAAGCAATTACTCACCTTCTCCAAAGGCGGGGCTCCTGTTAAACAACCGGCCTCGATCGCCGATCTCATCAAAGACACGGTTAATTTCTGTTTGACCGGTTCCAACCTAAAAAGCATCTTCCGAATTAGTGAAGATCTTAAAACGGTTGAAATCGACGCCGGTCAAATCAGTCAAGTGCTTAATAATATTATTATTAACGCCAAACAAGCTATGCCCAAAGGGGGGGTGATTGAAGTCTATGCCCATAACGTAATTATTGAAAACGATAATCATTACAAACCCGGCCAATATGTCAAAATAATCATCAAAGACCATGGACCCGGAATTTCCAAGGAAAACCTCTCCAAAATCTTCGACCCCTTTTTTACAACCAAGCCTAATGGTTCCGGTTTAGGTTTAGCAACATCTTACTCAATCATTAAAAAACATGATGGATACATTGAGGTAGAATCATCGGAAGGAGCGGGGGCCAGCTTTGTTATCTATTTGCCGGCCACTGAAAGCCAACCGGTCCAAAGCGACCCAAGAGCTAATTTTGCCCAAACCGGTAATGGTAGAATCTTACTGATGGACGATGAAGAAACTATCCGTAGAGTAGTTGGGGAAATGTTAACTTATTCCGGATATCAGGTGACCTCGGCCCGAGATGGCAGCGAAGCGGTTGCGATTTATAAATCTGCCTTTGACAACGGTCAGCCCTTTGATGTCGTGATTATGGATTTAACTATCCCCGGCGGGATGGGAGGCCAAGAGGCCTTATCGCACCTTTTATCTATTAATCCAAAAATAAAAGCCATTGTTTCAAGTGGCTACGCTAATGATCCGATCATCGCCGATTATCAGAAATACGGTTTTGCCGGAGTAGTTATTAAACCATATAAATTTGACGAATTAAGCGAAATATTGGTTAAAGTGTTATTTGAAAATAATGAAAGATAAAAAAGATAACCCTGTTAAGCTACCATTATTTATTCGTAATGCTTGTAAAATTAACCAGAATAGTGTTATTATATTATAAGTGTTTTGAAATCATAAATTACATATTATATATTTCCCTATTACAAACAATCTGACTGAGGTGAAGAAATGCAAGGTCTAATTTTAGCGGCCGGAATGGGTAAAAGACTGGGAAAGCATACTCAAGAGCAGACAAAATGCATGATCAAAGTAAACGGGAAAACTTTAATTGAACGTATGCTTGACGCCTTACTTTCAATAAAGATCACCAATGTAATTATGGTTGTTGGGTATTATGGCGAAAAATTACAGAATTTTTTAGGCTCTGATTATAAAGGAATCAAGATCACTTATGTAATAAATGAAAATTATGATACGACCAACAATATCTATTCTTTATGGTTAGCCAGCCAATATCTTGTTAGTGACGATACACTGATTTTAGAAAGTGACCTTATCTTTGAGGAACGGATTCTAAAAAATATTATCGATAATCCCAATAAAAATTTGGCGGTTGTTGCTAAATACGAGCCGTGGATGGATGGAACAGTTACTTTAGTTGATGAAAATGATAAAATACTCAATTTTATATCGAAGAAATATTTTGATTGGAGTCAAACTGAAAACTATTTTAAAACAGTTAACATCTACAAATTTTCCAAGGAATTTTCAACCAATTGTTACATGCCGTTTCTAGATGCTTATGTGAAAACTATGGGAAAAAATGAATATTATGAACAGGTCCTAAAAGTTTTAACCTATTTGGAAAATATCGACCTTAAGGCTCATAAGCTTACGCATGAAAAATGGTATGAAATCGATGATGTTCAGGATCTGGATATTGCCGAAGTTTTATTTGCGGACCAACAAAATGAATTAGAATATTTTCAAAAAAGATTCGGTGGCTATTGGCGTTTCCAAAAACTAAAAGATTTTTGCTACCTCGTAAACCCCTATTTCCCCAATGAAAGGTTTTTGAATGAGTTAAAAGCCAGTTTTGAAATGCTTATTTCACAATATCCTTCCGGGTTGAATGTTCAAAATCTTTTAGCTGCAAAAATGTTTGGCTGTGACCCATCGGAAATTCTAGTCGGTAATGGAGCTTCCGAATTAATCAAAGGACTTGTCCAGAATTTAAGCGGGACTATCGGAATTATTTTCCCAACCTTTAATGAATATCCTGAAAGGATTGGTTTAAACCGCATCAAAAAATTTATCCCTCAAAACAAAGACTTTACTTATACTATTAACGAAATTAAAGAATTTTCCCAAGATATAAAAGCGCTAGTTCTGATTAATCCTGATAACCCCAGTGGAAATTTAATACCCAAAAATGATGTCCTGGAATTATTGGGGTATTTGCAAACAAAAGGAATCGTCCTAGTTTTAGATGAGTCTTTCATTGATTTTGCGGGGAAGGACAATAGTTATACGTTGATTAATTCAGATTTGATGCAACAATATCAAAATCTGGTTGTTATTAAAAGTATCAGTAAGAGTTATGGCGTTCCCGGTCTACGGCTAGGCGTGTTGGCCAGTGGCGATTCCGGATTAATAGCGAATGTACGCCGGGAGTTATCAATTTGGAACATTAATTCGTTGGGAGAATACTTTTTACAAATCTTTGGCAAATATAAGAACGACTATGAAAAAGCATGCCATTTAATAGCACTTGAAAGAAACAGGTTTTTTACCGCTTTGAATACGATCAGTTTCTTAAGAGTTATTCCATCATATGCTAATTACTTCTTATGTGAAGTATCTTCGAAGATTACTTCCACCGAATTAGCTAAAATTCTTTTATCAAAATATCACATTCTAATCAAAGACTGTAACGGCAAAGTCGGTTTTGCCGACGGCAACTATATTAGAATTGCCGTCCGGGATTTTGATGATAATAATTACCTGGTTCAATGTCTAACTGAACTTGATTTTGCAATGCCCCACCCGAGCAAAGGTTTTCAAGCAAAGGCGTCGGGTATCGAAAGCGCTTAATTAATGACCGGAGGATGCCTGAGATGAGTTTTTTTAAAGCTTTGAACGATTTTAACAGTTTTTTGGACCCTGCCAATAAAAAAGCGAGAAAACTGGTTTTTTATTCCGAAAAAGGGATTTATTTGCGTTATTATGAAGGATTGATCTCAAAAATACTAGAAAAATCCGATCTTGAAATTTGTTATTTAACCGCCGATCTTAATGATCCAATTTTTCAAACCAATAATAACCGAATCAAACCTTTTTACATCAATAATTTTGAATCGTCTCTCTTTCCTCGACTTGATTCTAAAGTAGTTGTCATGACCCTACCGGATTTAAACCAGTTTTATATCAAAAAGACTAACAATAAAGACGTTAATCATGTTTATGTTTTTCATGCCATCGGCAGCACCCATCTTCAATATAATTTCGGCGCGTTTGACTATTATGACACCATTTTCTGCGTCGGACCGCACCAAGAACAAGAAATCCGGAAGACTGAGGCTTTGTATAATTTAAAACCAAAAACACTCATTAACTATGGTTATCCCTATTTAGAAAACGTCTATTCGCAACACCAACGGTTTTTAAATGAAAATAAAGCCGTAGAGGGGAAAAAAAGAATTTTAGTGGCGCCTACCTGGGGTAAGACCTGTATTTTGGAAACCTGTATTGATAAATTAATAACAGCTCTCCAGGGAACAGAATTTGAAGTGTTTATCAGGCCTCATCCTGAGTTTGTCAAACGGCGCCGCAAAGTTGTCAACCGGATTGCCAAAAATTTAAAAAGAGAGTCCAATATTAAAATGGAACTGGATTTGGTCTCCGGAATTAATGTGCACAATGCGGATTTTCTAATTACCGATTGGTCCGGAATTGCTTTTGAATATGCGTTTGGAACGGAACGTCCCGTGCTATTTATTAATACTCCGTTGAAAATCGATAACCCTAAATATCAAGAATTAGATATCACTCCTTTGGAAGTATTCGCACGGGATCAGATAGGCACAACGGTAGATATGAATCAGTTTGACAACATTGTTCCAATACTAAATTCATTCAGTCAAGAATCCGGAATATACCGGGATCGGATCGTTGATTTTAGAAACAAATATATTTTCAACTGGATGAAATCTTCCGAAATCGGGGCGGAGTATATTATTAAATTGTGCGATAAATGAAAGATGAATATTTATTTAAGATTAAGAATTAAATTATTTAA
>JBLNDC010000162.1:0-5108 GCA_050261255.1 Bacteroidota bacterium | reverse complement strand
CCGCTGGGAGGATTGCTGCCCATCCAAAGGAGGATCGAGCTGATTCAGTATGCCCGTTCTACCGGAGCTTTCATTCTCGAAGACGATTATGACAGTGAATTCCGCTATGAAGGGCCTCCGGTCAGTTCCCTCCAGGGGCTCGATCCGGAGCATGTTATTTATTTGGGAACTTTCAGCAAGATCCTCTTTCCCGCTCTCCGGCTCGGCTACCTAATCCTACCCCCGGCATTACTGCAGCGTTGTAAAGAACTGAAGCTTTATGACGATAATCACTCCCATACCTTTGAACAACTTGCCATAGCCCGGTTTATCGCTTCCGGAGACTTGGAACGCCACATTTCCAAAATCCGCAAAACTTACCGGAAACGCAGGGACACTTTGATAATGTCCCTCAAAGCCAATTTCCCAGAGGTTACCATATCCGGCCATTCCACCGGCTTGCACCTGATCGCCGAATTTCCGGGAGTTATCTTTGACGAGGCGCTAACCGGCAAACTCAGGGATAAGGGAATTCAAGTTTATCCTGTTGCGATTCATACGAATGAGCAGATCCATTTGAGCAAAATTATTATTGGTTATAGTCATCTCACTCCTGATCAGATTAACGAGGGTGTAAAGCGGTTATCAACCGCCCTGCGCTTGATGATGGGTAATTCTGCGTAATTAATGATAGTATAGAAAAAATATTTCATTCAATTTATTAAATGAAAACACCCCTCATTTGAGGGGAGAAATGATTACGGAGCGAACATTAAAATTATCAACCGAAATTATAATGCTTGCGTACTTTTTCATGAACGACCCATTTACAAGACAGGCCTTCCGGAAAAGTAACCAGATCTCCTTTTTCAAAAGCGACATTACCCGAAGCGGTTTCAATCGTCACCCTGCCTTCTAAAATATAACAAGTTTCCCGTTGATCATAATACCAGTCAAAACTCGAGGGCTTGCATTCCCAAATCGGCCAGGAGAAGACATTCATTTTTTGCAATTGTTCCAAGGTTGGTTTTTCAATCGCTATCTTCATCTTAAACAATACCTCCCGTCTCATCTTTTCCTAAATTAAATTCTATTCCTAAAACCGCTTTCCTTCTCATCCAAGTATCAGACTACGGTCAATCAAAACCTAAAGTATTATCAATTGAATGCCTTTAATAAAAAAAGCAGGGACTACCCAAAAAAAAGCGAATTGATTCGGTAGGCTTATTCAAACCCTTTCCAAAAAAGACTACCAGGTGATAAGATATGGAACTTTATGAACAAAAACTTTTAGACTATATTAAAAGCCACCGGATTCAAGCTGAATTGCTCAGCTTTAACCAATCCTGCCATTCTGTGGCTGAAGCCGCTCAGGCAGTAGGTACGTCTCCGGAAAACTTGGTCAAAAATATTTGTCTAATCGACGGTGACGCTCAACTAATTGTGGCCATTGTCAAAGGGGAAGACCGGGTCGATCCCGGTCAAGTCGGAATAGCCTTGGAAATTGAAGTCCCCCGGGTTGCGACTCCGGCCGAAATTCTCGAAAAAACCGGATTTCCCTGTGGTGGTGTCCCTTCCTTCGGATATCCGGCCTGTTTTTTAATTGATCCTCGAGTCATGGAAAAGGAGACTGTCTATACGGGCGGCGGGTCTCCCAATGCCTTGGTCAAAATAGCCACGGTGGAATTGGTCAAGGCCAACCAGGGGCAAATTGTAAAAATCCATAAATAATTGTAATCCCAACCCACATTGATATTCAAGGGTTAAATAGGCGATCGAACTTTACATTTACACTCACACCTCGTGCCTCTCGCCTCTTTAAGATTATACAGAATATATTTAGAAGGGTTTTAATGAAAGAATGGCTGGAACAAAAAGTAAGGCGGATTATTGGAAGTAGCGGCCTGGACTATTATCGGGAACCATTGTTTGGGTATGCTTCAGCCTCGGACCCTGTTTTTTTACAGTTCAAAACCGTAGTAGGAGAAGACCACCTTTTACCTAGCGATTTATTGCCCGAAGCCCAAACGGTTTTTGCCTTTTTTCTGCCTTTTCATAAGGAGATCATCGAACATAATCGCGTCGGAAAACTGGCTACCCGGGAATGGGCCCGGGTTTATATCGATACCAACCGGCTGATTTCCAGAATTGGCTCAGAGTTACAGACTACCTTAGTGGAGAAGCAGATTCAGCTGGTATCCCAAGCCCCCACCTATGACTTTGATAAAGCGAAACTCATTGCCAATTGGTCCCATAGACATATCGCTTATGCTTGCGGTTTAGGTACTTTTGGACGTAACAACTTATTGATCACAGCTAAAGGTTGTGGCGGCCGTCTGGGTACTGCCGTTTTGGATGTCCCATTGAAACCTTCACCCCGTTCCCAATCTGTTCACAATTGTTTTCAAGATACGAAAGGTTGTTCCTATTGTCAAAAAATCTGCCCGGTCCAGGCATTGTCAGATTCCGTTTTTAACAGGCAAAATTGTTATCAACAACTGCTTATAAACGATCAAACTTATCAGGACCTTGAATTATGCGACGTCTGCGGCAAATGCGCCACCGGGCCATGCGGATATATAGAGTGAGACTACTTTTTGGGTCTAAAGAATACAGAAACAGATGTCTGAAGACAGTAGGTCGAAAGCATATGCTTTGCTACTCAAAACCCGCGACCTTTCGGGTTTTATCCTTACTCAACTCCGATTACCGCTCCTACGGCCAATACATCCCGACTTTCATTCTCAATCAATTTTTTACTCTGGATCAAATGGTAATCTTATGCTTCTGTCTTCTATCTTCTGTCTTCTATATTCTGTATTCCGCTCGTTGATAGTCAACAGCTTCACTTATGCCACTGTCTCCTGACTCCTCATCTCCTGGCCGCTGCTCTTTCCTGGCCTTGCTGTCAAAATGCACCTTAAAGTGACTGAAAATATTACAATAACGCCTCCTATTAAAGCCCATTTCCCTGGTACTTCGTGCAAAAGGAAAAATACCCATACTGGGTTGAGAATCGGTTCGATGACCGGAATCAAAATCCCTTCCAGGGCGGTAACACGTTTCATCGCTTCCGCATAAACGATATAAGAAAACCCCAATTGAAACACGCCTAATAGAATTAAACCAACCCAGCCGGAAGGGTTAGGGGCCGATTGCAACATAAACGGAAGCCCGACTATACCCGTTAAGAGATTGCCCAAAAAAAAGGATTCCAGCGGTGATCCGTCCTTTTGTTTTCGGGAAAAAATTACTACACCGGCAAAGGTTATCCCGCTTAAGAGGGCTATCAAGTTTCCCCAGAAATTGCCCACCGATAAATCATCCAGGAAAAATAAGGCCATCCCGCCAAGGGTGATTCCAATCATGATCCAGTCCAACCGGCTCGTTTTTTCCCTCAAGAACCAGGTGGCAAAAAGCGCTACAAAAACCGGTGCCGTATACTGAATTAAAATGGCGTTGGCAGCTGTAGTAAGCTTATTCGCTGATACGAAAGCGATTACCGTGGCTGAATAAGCGATCGCCCCTCCAATCTGTGCCGGCGACCAGTTAAAATCGAATTTGCGACGATAGAGAAACATTAATCCGGCCGCAATCAAACTACGGGTCCCGGCAATTGCCAGCGGGTTCCAAACGACCCATTTAATCAGAAAACCACCGCTGCTCCAGAGCAAAGCGGCGATGGCCAAGAAAACGATACCTTTGGAATGCTGATTTAAGGATTTGGTTGAATAATTCATGATATACTTCCTGTTCAAATGATTATTATCTCATCCCTATTTCGGTTGGACTTTGAAAAATCCTCCAGTTTGAATCATTTTTCTTTATGAATTATTTGTTACCAAAACAAAATCGCTTTTACAACATTCCCATATAAACTTGGAAGGTCCGGTCGTCAAAACAGACAATTCTTACTAGCTCCGGCAGGCTATTGGATTGCAAAAACTTCTCAATTTCCCTTACAGCAATCTGCGCCGCCCTTTCCAAGGGAAACCGGTAAGCCCCTGTGCTAATGGACGGAAAAGCGATAGTCTTGATTTCGTATTGCTTAGCTAGTTGAAGCGAATTTCGATAGCATGCCGCCAAGAACTTATCTTCGTCATTAGCGCCGCCCCGCCAAACCGGCCCCACGGTATGAATCACCCACTTGGCCGGAAGATTGTATCCTTTGGTAATTTTAGCGGCCCCGGTCAAGCAACCGTTCAGCTTACGGCATTCCTCCAACAATCCCGGCCCGGCAGCCCGGTGAATCGCTCCGTCCACTCCCCCGCCGCCAAGCAAAGTATTATTAGCTGCATTGACAATGGCATCAACCTGTTCAAGGGTGATGTCGGATTGAATGATTTGTAACCGGTTCAAATGAGTTTTCCTCCCCTGAAATTGTAACCTAGCGGCTGAATTTCAGAAAATTAATATTAAATCTTTAACATCCACCTGAATTTGTGAATGGCACGCACATTGTTTTTTTCAAACTTCACCCTTCACATTTCGAACTTCATTCAGCACCCGGTGCGCCTCTTTCAACTGCTCCCTAATCTTGATCTTCTGAGGGCACTTCTCCTCACAAGCCCCGCATTCACTGCAGGCGTCGGCTTTTAATTTTGGCAACCAAGGACTTTTCCCATATGCCGCGTAATTTTCCCGGGCGTAATCCTTCAGGCCGTATACATTATGATAATTAAACAAAGTGAAAATCGACGGAATATCGATCCCTTTCGGACAAGGGAGGCAGTATTTGCATCCGGTGCAATAAAGATCAGCCAACTTCCGGTATCTATCCATCAAAGCGTTGATGGCCCCGACTTCCTCCGGCTTAAGGGGCTCGGCGTTCCCGGCGTACCTGACATTCTCCGCAACCATTTGAAGGGAACCCATGCCGGAAAGAGCGCAGGTTACATTAGGGTTGGCCAGCACGAACCTTAAAGCCAGCTCCGCATTGTTTTCAACCGGCAGGCCCAACTCCCGGCGGATCTTCTCCGGTAAACCGGCGATCCGGCCACCGCCAACCGGGCCCATTACCGCTACTCCCAATCCCTTGCTCTTGGCGTAAGCAATTGCCGCTTCGTTGCTCCGGTCCAGAAAGTTATACTGGCAAAGCACTCCTTCGAAAGCGCCTAAATCGACCAGTT
>JBLNDC010000161.1:0-4424 GCA_050261255.1 Bacteroidota bacterium | reverse complement strand
AATAGAACCAAAGCCAGCAGATGATGACGCTTTTTTAACATATCGCTACTTCCTCCCGAGTATTATTGCGATATATCTAGCATCTCATCTCCAAATCATTTTATACCGAATATGTTGCTGTAATAATTTTGGGCCCAATGAACTATAGCAACATACTTCCTTGATCCATAAATCGAAATAAATATCGCCTACTCTTTGGTTTTCGCCTCTTCCCAAAGCTTATCCATCTCGTCTAAAGTCATTTCGGTTAAGTTTCTACCCGCCTCGGAAGCTTCTTTTTCAATATAGTGAAACCTCTTTAAGAACTTATTGTTTGTCCTAAGTAAGGCCAATTCAGGATCAATTTTCATAACCCTGCCAACATTGACCAGAGCGAAGAGGATATCGCCGTATTCATCTTCAAGCTTGTCCCATTCCGGACTATGAGGAAGCGGCGGCTTATTAGATTGGATTAATTCTTCAAATTCATCGAACTCTTCCCTAACCTTACTTAACGGCCCATCCAGATTGCCCCAGTCAAATCCGACCTTTGCCGCTTTGGATTGTAATTTCTCAGCTTTCATTAAAGCCGGTAAATCCTTGGGGACCCCATCCAAAACCGATTTACGTTCTTCCGGGGTTTCGGTTCTTTTAATACGGTCCCAGTTCTCAATCACCCCCGAAACGCTGGTAACTTTGACGTCACCGAAAACATGAGGATGCCTGCGGATTAATTTTTCAGTAATCCCGTCGATCACATCCTCGATTTTAAAATAGCCTGCTTCTTCAGCCAATTGCGCATGAAATACAATTTGTAATAATAAATCACCTAATTCTTCACAGAGCTTGTCCGGCCTTCCGGAATCGATCGCTTCCACAACCTCATATGTTTCTTCGATAACACACGGTTTTAGCGACTGATGGTTTTGTTCCCGATCCCAGGGGCAACCCTGATCACTGCGAAGCTTAGCCATTATGGCGACCAATTTCCCTAAAGCAGTATCCGGCCTGGTTTTGTTAAGATCAGACATTTAACTTCTCCTTCTCTCCCATCAATTTGCCGATAACTTCGAGATCGCTGTTTTTGATTCCTCCCAAAAATCTTAAAGTAATAAGATAAACCACCATGCTTCCTCCCCCGGCAATGATCATTTCCAAAATATAATCAAATTTAATCGCCTTGATTAAATACCCACAGACCAGCAACATTATGAAACCAGCGCCAATCGACGGCGTAAAGTTAATTTTCAATTTTACCAACTGACGTAAAGAAAATAAATTCAAGGCAGCCGTAACTCCTGAACCGCAAACCGTTCCCAAGGCTGCACCGGCAAGGTTTAATCCCGGCCATCCGATGGATAGCAATGAAACAACTATTTTTACCAATGCTCCGGCTGTAAAATTAACCAGTGGTCGCAGCGGTTTCCCCAATCCTTGGAGGACCCCGGCGGTGATCTGTTCAACTCCCAAGAAAACAACGGCTGGAGCAAACCATGATAAAAGTTCGATTCCGTGTAGGCCATAGAGCAACCGGAAGATCGAACTACCAAACCAAAAAAAGCCGATCGCCGCCGGAAGAGCCCAAATCGCGCCCAATCTGATCCCGTCTTCAATTTTCCACCGCAAACTCTCCCTTTTTCCGACAGCCTTTAAGGAAGCTACTGCCGGCACAAGGTTGGAAGCGATCGCCCCAGTTACGATCGTCGGCAAATATAGTACCGCCCAAGAATTACCCAGGACTCCCAGCATGGATGTGGCCTGTTGAACCGTATAGCCGATACTTTGTAATTTGAGCGGGACGATCACCGAGTCTAAAGTTTGTAAAATAGGCATTAAAATCACAGTTACCGAAATTGGGATCGCAAACCGGACGATTCTTTTGATGGCCGGCTTGATGTTCTTGAAAGGGACCCTCACTTTAGCTAATCGCAACGTTCCCAGCTGAATCAGGACTAAATATATTGCAGCCGCCGCCCCGCCGACAGTGGCCCCGAAAGCCGCTCCCGCCGCTGCATGTTCTACTCCCCGGGGGACTAAACAAATGGCTAAAGTTATTGCCACGCCAACTCTGACTGCTTGCTCGATAATTTGGGAAACGGCGCTTAACCCCATTTCCCGCCTACCTTGAAAGTATCCTCTAAAAACCGCAAGCAAACTCATGAAAAAAATCGCCGGCGACAACGCCCAAATCGTAAAGACCGCCCTATGGTCGGCCAACACTCTTCCAGCCAACCAGCGGGCTGAAAGTCCCATTAGCAGCGAACAACTTATTCCTAAAATCAGTAATAATACCAAGGCGCCTTGAAAAATTGTTTTTACTCCGGCACTGTCTTGTTGGATCTCCTTTTCCGCAATCAATTTGGAAAGGGCAATCGGAATTCCGGCAGTGGAAAGGGAGAGAAAAACCAAGTAGACCGGGTAGGCCATCTGGTACAGCCCGATTCCTTCGACACCGATCAAACGGGCCAATAGGATTCGGTATACCGCTCCCATTATTTTAACTACGAATCCGGCCAATGCCAATAAAACCGTGCCCTTTAAAACTGAAACCGGTTGGTTCATCGTCTCACCTTTTGGTTCATGTTTGGGACTACTTTAAAATGTACGATTATCCCTCCGGTTTAATGCATTAATAATCTTTGAATAGAATGAAAAAGGGCCGCCTCGAAAGGCAGCCCCAAAATATAACGTATTATTTTATTTGAATAAGGCGTTATTCAAAATAAAGGTGGCAAAGACTACCGAAACCATTGAAGTTAGTTTAATCAAGATGTTCAAGGACGGCCCGGAAGTATCTTTGAAGGGATCGCCGACGGTGTCGCCAACGACTGCGGCTTTATGCGGATCGGAACCTTTTCCGCCAAAATTGCCTTCTTCAATGTATTTCTTGGCATTATCCCATGCGCCACCCGAATTGGCCATCATTACCGCTAAAACGAAACCGGCGGCGGTCGAACCGGCCAACAATCCGGCTACGCCTTTAACACCGACCAATAAACCGACGGCAACCGGAGCGATAATCGCCGACAGGGCCGGCATTACCATCTCTTTTTGAGCGGCTTTGGTGCAAATGTCAACGCAGTTGGCATAATCAGGTTTGGCTTTGCCTTCCATTAAACCAACGATCTCTTTGAATTGGCGCCGTACTTCCATTACAATACTTTGGGCGGCTCTTCCGACAGCTTGCATGGTCATGGCGCTGAAGAGGAAGGGCAACATCGCGCCAATAATCAGCCCTACTAAAACCTGAGGATTGGTTAAATCTAAGAAATCATTGAGTTTACTTGCTTCTTGCAGCCATTGTTCGGTGCGGCCTGCTTTGATGAGCAACTCGCTCTCATACTGAACTTTTTCGGTAAAGGAAGCGATCAGAGCGAGAGCGGTTAAAGCCGCCGACCCAATCGCGAAACCTTTGCCTGTAGCGGCAGTGGTATTCCCCAGAGAATCCAGGGCGTCGGTCCGTTGCCGCACTTCTTTGCCTAAACCGGTCATTTCAGCGATACCACCGGCATTATCCGCTACCGGGCCATAAGCGTCGGTCGCCAGAGTAATTCCCAGGGTGGAGAGCATACCCACAGCCGAAATGGCGATGCCGTATAAACCCATTCCAAAACTGGAAGCGCCTCCGGCAGCGAAGTAACTAACTAAAATCGCGATCGCTACAACCAATACCGGTAAGAATGTCGAATACATACCGACGGCCAAACCGCCGATGATTACCGTAGCCGGGCCGGTGGTCGCCGAATCTGCGATACCTTGAGTCGGTTTGTAAGAGCCCGAGGTGTAATACTCCGTAATGGCGCCGATAATCACACCGCCGACCAATCCGGCTAATACCGCTCCATATACGCCAATCTTATCCCAACCAAGAACATATCCGATCAACGGATAGGAGACGACCGCCACAATAATGGAACTGGTATAAGTACCCTTACGTAAAGCGGCGAGCAGTACTTTTTGTTCGGCTTTTTCATCGGAACGGACAAACCAAGTTCCAACGATCGAAGCCAAAACTCCAACCACTGCCATGATCATCGGGATCATCACGCCATTTATTCCTAAACCGGCTGCTACCGCAAGAGCCGAGGTGGCCACGATGGAACCAACATATGACTCGTAAAGATCGCCGCCCATACCGGCCACATCGCCGACGTTGTCGCCAACGTTATCGGCGATCACCGCCGGGTTGCGGGGATCGTCTTCCGGAATGCCGGCTTCCACCTTACCCACCAGATCGGCGCCGACGTCGGCGGCTTTGGTAAAGATACCGCCGCCCACCCGGGCGAATAAGGCCATGGAACTCGCACCCATACCGAAGTTTAACATAGTGGAGGTAATCTCTTGAATACCTGCGTTAAAAATATATTTTAAAACCAAAAACCAAATGCTGAGGTCGAGCAATCCCAATCCGACTACGACCAAACCCATGACCGCGCCGCTTTTAA
>JBLNDC010000160.1:0-4117 GCA_050261255.1 Bacteroidota bacterium | reverse complement strand
CCCATTTCGAAGCCACTCCCTCTCCCCTTCTCTGGGCAGAATCACCGGCATTCTTTTTTTAGTATTATGAATCCGCTCCATTAACGGGTTAGCGTCGGTAGTCAGGATGCTGAAGGTCTTCAAAACCTCCCCAGTGGAACGGTCGGTCCACTCCTCCCAGATCCCTGCGAAAGAAAAGATTTCTTTACTTTTAAGAAAAATATAATAAGGGTACTTTTTACCGTTAAATTCCCGCCATTCGTAAAAACCATCAGCCGGGACCAGACAACGCCGTTCTCTGATGGCGTTCCGGAAAGATGGTTTGATAAATACCGTATCGCTTCGGGCGTTTAGGGTATGGGTCCTAATCTCCATCGCTTCGGTTGAAGTTTTTACCCAGAAAGGAATAAGCCCCCAGGTAAAGCCTTGGAGTCGGTCGGGTTGGCGGTTGGTAATCACCGGCAATTTGGGGAATTCAAAACCGGAGATATAATACTTGGCTTCGGTTAACTCCGGTTCCAATTCAAAATCAAAATCCAGTTTCAATTGATACCGGTTTTTCAGGCTTTGGGCCGTTTGGCTTAGCGCATAAAAGAAACACATCGGCTACACCCTTATCGTGATAATATCATCCCACTTAGTCGTATAACTCGGCGACAGCTTTTCCTGGCGTAGTCTCCATTTTTTACCGGAACCTTGGGCCGCTATTTTTAAAGTATCCCGCCCGTATTTGGAATTGATCGCATCCAGCGTCTTCATGACGGCGGCATGTTTATCACGGTCCACCCGATCGAATAGAGCGCCCTGGACTTGGTCCTCCGGTACGATATCCAAGGCCAATACCCCAGCTTTTTTATAACGGTACCCTTTCCGGTAGATCGCCTCAAGGGCGAATAAAGCATAGCGGATCAGTTCCATGGTACTACTGGTCGCCACCGGCAGTTTACAGACGAAGTTCTTTTCGTATTGGGGTTCATTTGCCTTAAAACCATTGGTATGGATAAAAACCATCAACGTCCCGGCGCAGGAATGCTCTTTTCTAAGCTTAGCCCCACAACGGGCCGCATAGGTGGCAACAGCCTCCCGAATCGGTTCCAGCTCGGTCTGGGACTCTCCAAAGGAACGGGAAGTACAGATCGCTTTCTTGGCCGCTGGTATTAATTCCATCTCCAAGCAAGAAACTCCTTCCAATTCTTTCTTTACCCGGAGCCCGACAACGGTCATTCTTTTCTTGACCCAGCCATCCTGAAGTTGGATGAAATCCCAAGCGGTTTTGACACCTAGGGATTTTAACAGTTTTGAGTACTGCCGCCCGATTCCCCAGACCTCATCGATGGCAAAGAGTTTAAGCGCTTCATCGATCTTGACAGGGCTGTCCAGAACATAGATCCCTTGGTTTTCCGAAACTTTTTTGGCGAAATGGTTGGCGGCTTTCGCTAAGACCTTGGTGGGGCCAATGCCTACGCTAACCGGAATTCCGATATTTTTCAAAATGGTCTTCCGGACCTTCCGAGCGTAATCCTCCAATTTGACTGGTAAACCTGCTAAATTCAAAAACGCTTCATCAATAGAATAAATCTCTAGCTCCGGCGTGAATTGTCCCAAAGCGCTCATCACCCGGTGGGACAAATCGCCGTATAAGGCATAATTGGAAGAATAGACCGCCACCTGGTTCCGGTGAAGGAACTCTGCCATCTGAAAAGCCGGAGCCCCCATTTTAATCCCCAAAGCTTTGGCCTCATTGGAGCGGGCAATGATACAACCATCATTGTTGGAGAGCACCACTACCGGTTTACCGTTCAAAGCCGGGTTGAATACCCGTTCGCAGGAGACGTAAAAATTATTACAATCGACTAAGGCAAACATTAGTAGGCCCTCTTAATAATATAAGTAACGATTCCCCAAACGGCAAAGTCGGCGTCTTCTTTGACTACAATTGGTTGATAATCCGAATTGGCAGGCATCAGGAGCAACGTATCCCCTTCTATTTGGATTTTTTTTAAGGTGAATTCGCCGTTTAGAAAACAAACTGCCAAAGCGTTATTTCGATAAGCCAGCGACTTATCGATCACCAAGAGATCGCCGGGGTCGACTCCGGCGTCTTTCATCGAAGCCCCCTTCACCCGCCCGTAAAAGGTAGCGCTGGGATTTTTAATCAGCGCTTGGTTCAGGTCGAGCATCGCCTCTAAATAGTCTTCCGCCGGCGAGGGAAACCCGGCTATTATTTGGTTTCCGACATTGGGTAGAGTCAGCTTCGAGTTGGGATTAGGAGGGTGAATTTTAATACTCATGAAGTCCGGCCTCTCATCTTGAACATATGTTCGATTAATAATTTTATTATAACAGATTTTTTAAGATCTGGCACTGGAAAATTTTAATTTCGAAATACAAACTAAAATTTTAACTATTGCTAAATTATTTAACATGGTATATAATTAACTAAATAAATTAAACTATTTTAAGGAGATGAGCACTGTGAGAATCTTATACAAAGCAAAAGCGATTTCGGATGGTGGGCGTGAAGGAAAAGTAAGGATTGAAAATAGTCCGCTCCAGTTTCAAATGGCTACACCGTCAGAACTAGGCGGTTCCGGTAAATCCGGCGTCAACCCGGAACAATTATTCGCTGCTGGTTACGCGGCTTGTTTTGGAAGCGCCCTGTCCCATGTGGCGCTGCGGCGGAAACTCACTCTCAATTCAGCTTCGGTCACGGCCGAGGTAGGAATCGGCCCTAATAATCAGGGCGGGTTTCAATTGGCTGTATCTTTAGCCGCTACTATTTCAGGAGTCGATCAGTCTACCGCTGAAGAATTGGTCCAAGAGGCACATCAGGTTTGTCCATACTCGAACGCCACCCGTGATAATATTGAAGTGACGGTATCCGCCAAGGCGGAGTAAATGGTGAAAACTTAAATAAGTATCCATTGCTCCGACCTCCCCTTCGAAAGTTTTTGACTAATAATTTGAAAAAACATTTAAATTTTTGTAGAAGAAAAGTTGGTATAAATGAACCAAAGGGGGAATCACCTAATGAATACTTTAGAACTAGCTATGAAAATGGAAAAAGACGGTGAAATTTTTTACCGTGATCTAGCAGCAACAGCGACTAATGCCGGATTCCGGGAAATCTTCAATCAACTGGCGGATGATGAAATCAAACATTATCAAGTTTTTCAAAGTATGCAGAAACAACCGGAGCGGTTTGGGGAATCAATGATTTTAAAAAAGGCAACTAATATCTTTAAGCAAATGATTGCCGAAGACAGTCTTAACAATTTAGACCATTCGCAGCTGGAACTATACCAAAAGGCCATGGAACTTGAGAAGAAAAGCCAAGTGTTTTATCTGGAACAAGCCGCAACAGCTGCTGATGAATCGCAAAAGGAATTATGGCAAAAAATTGCCGCTGAAGAGGCGCAACATTATTTTTTACTACATAACATTTATGAATTAGTCCTACGGCCGCAAGTGTGGGTTGAAAACGGAGAATTCGTCCATTTGGAAGATTATTAAGCACTTAGTTAAGGAGGTATGGCAAATGGACTTGAAAAACCGTTTTCAGGAGCGGCGTTCGGTTAATTTTCTTGATTCCCAACGCCAAATTGGAACGATCTTTTAATCGGGTCTAATTTACCGTTCTTCTGAAAAAGTCAATTTAAGGTTAATTTTCTTTTTTCCCCTGACAATAACAGTATTGACGGTATCGCCCGCTTTATACGATTTTTTTATGGTGTTTACATCTTGCATTGAAGTGACTTTTTTTCCGGCTAGGCTAATCATAATGTCTTTTTTGCGGATTCCAGCCTTATCCGCCCCGCTGTTTGGCTCAACCCTAACGATAAAAATACCGACCGGCAAATTATAATAATCCGCCAGTGATTGGGTTATCTCTTGGCCACTAATCCCGATTAAAGGCCGGCCTTTAACATACCCGTATTCAATTAACTGATTGACTATGGGTTTAGCGTCATTAATGGGAATCGCAAAACCTAAACCTTCAACTCCGGGTACTGATATTTTTACGGTGTTGATCCCGACGACCTTTCCTTCAGAATTGACTAAAGCTCCTCCACTGTTTCCCGGATTAATGGCGGCATCAGTTTGAATGAGATTAAGGGTCCGGTCTTCAACAGAGACC
>JBLNDC010000159.1:0-4166 GCA_050261255.1 Bacteroidota bacterium | reverse complement strand
AATCCCGGCAATGCTCCAACAATGCATTGACCAAAGTCCCCCGGTCGTTACCGGCAGCCGGATGGACTACCATTCCGCGCGGCTTAGCTATTACTATCAAATCCGGATCTTCATATAAGATATCCAGTGGTATCGCTTCCGGCTCGGCCACCAAAGGTTTAGGATCTTCCCAAGTCACCGTAAGCTGGTCCCCATCCTCCAAGCGATAACTGGCCTTTAGAATTTGCTGATTTCGGGAAACACCGCCGCTATTGATTATTTTTTGAATAAATGACCGGGACGGCCATAATCCGGTTTTAGTCAGGAAAAGGTCCAGCCGTTCTCCGGCTGCTTCCTGATTAGCGGTTAAGATCCGCTGCGGCATCAGGATTGCTCCTCCCTTGACTAAAACGCCGGTCAATCCAAATAATTAAGGAAAAAGCGATGATCGCTAAAATGATACATACTAATTGAGCCAGGCTCAACCAGGGAAAAACCATTGGGGCAACTCTGAAAAATTCAACCCCAAAACGCATCAAGGAGTACAAACCGATGTATAACAGAAATAAAAAGCCGGGAAATCGTTTATGATCACGAAGCTTCCACAATATTAGGAAAAGCAATAAACTGCCAAGCATCGAGTAAATTTGGGTGGGATGACGGAGCAGATTGTCATTCCCGGAACAGGGAATTGCCCAAAAAACATTCGCCTGTTTACCGTAACAACACCCTTTGAGAAGGCAACCAATCCGCACCACCGCGTATCCCAAAGCGATAAACGGCGCAATAATATCTGCCAATTTCCACGGATAAATCCCTTTGCGTTTCACATACCAAAGACCGGCTCCAAATCCGCCAAGTAAACCCCCATGAAACGCCAAACCACCCGAGTTAATAAGAAAAACCTCCCACGGGTTATTGAGAAAATAATGATACTCGGTGACAACATAGGCCAATCTAGCACCGAGGATCGCTCCGACTAAGACCCATACCCCCAGGTCGATTATATTATCAAAACTAATCCCGATTTTTTGGGCGGAACGTCTCACCCCAAAGATCCCAATTAAAAAAGCGATCGCCAACATCAGTCCATAGGAGTGAATCGGCCATCCCCATACCTCAAATAACACCGGTCTCATTATATCTCCTCCTTACCTACTGTACCGCGGGAAACCTCCGCCGGGGCGCCGCTCATATTTTTACCGGTTTGGGCCTTATGATCCTGATAAAAACCGAGAATTATCAAGCCGACCCCGCTGACAATGGCGATATCGGCTAAATTGAACACCGGCCAAAACTGAAAATCCAAAAAATCAACCACATAACCTAGGCGGATTCGATCGACCAGATTGCCCAAGGCTCCTCCTAAAGCCAATCCCAGCCCGACTTGAAACACCTTAGGGTAACCGGACAATTTGTTCCGATTGATCCAGACGAAAAGAATGACCGCTATTGATAAAGCTATCAAGAGTAAGGTCTGCGATTGTAAGATCCCGAAAGCCGCTCCGTAATTACGGACGTAAGTGATGGTAAAAACATCTTTGATAACGGTAACGCTTTGCAAGGGTTCCAACTTTCCGGTGACAATTGCTTTGATGAATTGGTCAAACGCCAATACGGATAAAGTCAATAAAAAATAAGGCAATAGCGTATCTCCTTTTACTTTTTAACCTTTATTCTACTAATTGACTAAAAATCCTCTTACTCTTCGATTAAATCCGGATATTCTCTGGGACGGGGCGCTATGTCGTCCGGACCGACATCGATGATGCTATCAATTTCTTCCACGATACCCCGTTCCTCCTCCGAACCCATATAAGCGTCCTCATAATCAGCTACTCCACCCAAGTCGGAAGGGCTTTCCGATGTGCCATACCTGGCGACGTCTTGCCAAATATCTTCGCCATCGGTTGCCACCACATCAGTTTCATCTAAAAAAGTACGACCGAAAGGCGGGCCAAGCACCTCCTCCTCAACGGGCCGTTCCCGGGATTGATGATTGTCTTCTTCTTGGTGTTGACAATGAATGCACAAAGTGGTATAAGGAATCGCTTCCAGGCGCTCCGCACCGATCTCCCGGCCGCAATCTTCACAAATACCGTATGCGCCTTGTTCCATATGATCTAAGGCTTCGTTGATCCTCTGTAAAATTTCATGAGAGTTATTCCATAACGCCAAATCTTTTTCCCGCTCAAAAGTCTCCGAACCCAGATCGGCCGGATGATTGTCATAAGCCGACAATTCCTGGACCGAATCGGTAAGAGATTCTTCCAAATTAAACCGATTTGAACCTCGAACCTCATCTTCAAGACGCTCTTTCTCCGCCAGTAAACGACTTTTAAAGTGGTTAAGTTGCCTTTCCTCCATATTTATCTTCCTTTCATGAATATAATCGTAATTGTTGATTGACGATCCTCACCAAATCGGCGATATATTTCCCGATTACCGGCAAATTCAAACTGGCTAACCTGGTGAGTAGCACTAGGAATAAACTAGCGATGATCGTGAGCCCGATAGCGATCCCGAATCCCCGCGCCAGGCCGCTTAAAAAATTTAAAAAGATTAACCGGACCGGATTCTGGACCAAATCCATAAACTGCGCCAAATTAGCCCGTTCCAATTTATGCTCGACTTCAATTAGTTTTCTAAATAAAGCCTGTGCTTGCTTTCGTTTTAATATTTAAACCACCTGAAATTAGATTCCCACCCGGAAGCCGATTTTAACCAGGATTCAATTGCTACGGATTATGATAGCGAAATAGATTTTTTTACTAATCGCCGCCGGCAGGAAAGTTCAGTTCTTAGAGGAAATACCTAAAAAAATTCAAGTTTTGAGAAACCAATCTGGATTTTTTTAGTTTAAGGAATTGTATAATTCATGATTTAAGCTTTGGCTCACAATATATTGATAGATACACCCAGGCTAGTCACTATATATTGTGGCCAAAGGGTTTATTAAGGTAATTATGCAATTTCCTCAGTTATTAATATTATCACCGATTTTTGGAGGGACGCTTATGAAATGCCAAAAAAAGCTTCAATTTCTTTTATTAACAATTATCTTCATGTCGATTACTTTCCCCGAGTTTAGTAGCGCCGCCGAAATCAACAATTTCAAACAAACATTATACCCCTACACTAAAACCGTTCTCGAAAACGGACTGACTTTGATCGTCAAGGAGACGCATACGGCGCCGATTACCGCCATCGACGTTTATGTGGGTGCCGGTTCTAAAAACGAACCGCCGGAGCTTTCCGGAATCTCTCATTTTCTCGAACACATGCTTTTTAAAGGTACCCCGAGCCGTCCCGTTGGCCAAATCGCCAAAGAAATCGAAGGAGTCGGCGGATATTTAGGAGGTTCGACCACGCTCGACAAAACCCATTATTATATAGTTGTCCCCAGTGAATATACTGACCTGGCCTTAGAGGTGGAAGCAGATGTCTTGAAAAATTCCAGCTTCGACCCGGTAGAGATCGATAAAGAGCGGAAAGTAATTTTGGAAGAATGGCGGCTGAAACAAGACCAGCCCCAAAGCATTCTTTATTGGCATTTTTATCGTGCCATATTTGCCGGAACTCCATATGCCAATGATGTTTTAGGCACTGCCGAAACTCTTAATCGGATCAAGCGGGACTATCTCTTGGATTACTTTCACACCTATTACCAGCCTGAAAATATTGTCATAACCATTACTGGTGATGTTGACACCATTGAAGTCACCAATCGAGTCTCTGAGCTTTTCAAGGATTTTAATAGCCAAAAGCCTTTTCCGTTTCAAACCTCGGTTGTAATGCCCAAATTAAAACGGGTCAAACGAATCGCCCTTCGAAAACCCGTTGATCAACAATATTTATTGGTAGGGTTCCCCCTTCCCAAATTAACTATTGAGGAAAGCGCCGCCTTCACGCTTTTGGATCTAATTTTAGGAAACGGCCGTAGTTCCAGATTCTATCAAGAGTTACGCGAAACCAAAAAACTGGTTAGTTCAATAGGCACGTGGTTTGACACTTATGAGGAAATCGGAATGTTTGTGATATCGGCCCAAACTACAAATCAGCCGTTATCTTTGGTGGAAAAAGAGATCAAATCCGTAATCAGCCGTTTGCTAGAAACAGGAGTAAGTAACGAGGAATTGAAGCGGGCAAAAGCCATACTCGAGAGTGAGCTCGCCTATGGAATGGAG
>JBLNDC010000158.1:0-6597 GCA_050261255.1 Bacteroidota bacterium | reverse complement strand
CTACTCTAAAACCAGCGCTATCGCAGGTTGGAGCGTAGTAGCGCTCTTGCGTAACCTGGTATCGCCAATCGTATTTTAAATTAGGCGATCTCATAATTTCAAAATCTTACTAAAGGTAATTATGAAACTCGCTCAAATAGTAGCCTTCCTTAAACAAAACTTAAATAAAAGGATTGAACCGGATTTTGGTATCAATCCTTTTTAATTAATGAGATGATGTATTGTTGGAAAAACCACACCAAGTCTATAAATGATAAAATACGTTGCCTGCCATGTAATTCCTTCCCGGTTCACGTTTTCTTTTCATTCATTGCTCGGTCGGAATCAGGCTTCGAACCTATTAAATATGGCTTTTCAATTGTGCTAAAAAGCATTATGATTTACCTATGAAATCTTTCAAGCAACTATATCAAAAATTACCCCCGGAATTTATTGAAAATCTGTCCGCCCAGTATCAACCGAAGATTTACGAACAAATCCTCTCCGGTTTCATGGTCGACCGCCCGGTGACTTTAAGGGTCAACCGGATCAAGACCGATACCCGCCGGGTAATGGAGATTTTCCGGGCTCAAAATATCAAACATGAACGGGTCAATTGGTATGATGACGCGCTGATTATCCGTAACAAGCGGGAAAAAGATTTCGAAAACCACCAGCTGTTTCAGGAGGGGCAAATTTATTTACAAAGCCTTTCCAGCATGATCCCTCCGTTAGTACTCGACCCCAAACCGGGCATGAAAGTCCTCGATCTCACCGCCGCTCCCGGTAGTAAGAGTACTCAGCTGGCGGCCTTGATGAATAACGAAGGCTACATTCTAGCTAACGAGCTGAACCAAATCCGGGCGGAACGTTTAAAATTCAATATTGAGCGCCAGGGCGCAACTATTGTGGAAGTAAGAGTGGGAGACGGCAAACGCCCGGACCATCAGTGGAACGAATCCTTTGATGCTGTATTGCTTGACGCCCCTTGTAGCGGCGTAGGCCTATTCGATATGGCCCATTCCCGGACCTATCGCGGCTGGTCGCTGCGGACCGTCAACCAGTTGGCTAAGGAACAACGCAAATTGATCGAGGTTGCTTTTGGGGCCTTAAAACCTGGTGGCGTCATAGTTTATTCAACCTGTACTCTGATGAAAGAAGAGAATGAAGCGAATATCGTCTGGACCCTGGAGCAGTTCGGTTCTCAGGTGGCGCTGGAAAAAATCGACCTGACATTGGCCAATGCCGTTACCCTATCAGCCAGGTTCGATAATCAAAGTAATACCGCTTTAATCATAATCCCGACTGAATTGTACGAGGGCTTTTTCGTTGCTAAACTCGGAAAACGAATCTAACCTATGTTTTATGCCCTAATAATATTTTCCTTGGTGATCCGGCCTACCTCAACTTGATGCTAAAATTAGTTTTATTTGCGTCAACCATCACTGACGGTTTAAATTATTGTATTACGCTTAATAAAGTCAATTAACTCATCCACCTGGCAAAAAGCGAGACAAGTAACTGTGTCGGCTCCGCCGTAATAAATAGCAATCCGCCCGGTAGGACTATCGCATAGAGCGGCGCACGGAAAAACCACATTAGGAACATCACCGACACATTCATAAAGTGTTTGGGGAGATATCAAGTAAGGAGCTGTCCGATAAATGACCTTCCAAGGTTGATCGATATCGAGCAAGGCGGCTCCGGCGCTATATACAAAACCGTTACATGAGGTTAATACCCCATGATAAAACAATAACCAACCCTCTGTAGTCTCGATCGGAACCGGACCGGCTCCAATTTTGGTTGACTGCCATCCATCCGTCGGCCTCATCACTAAGCGGTGACACCCCCAATGGGTCAAATCGGGGCTTTCACTATAAAATATATCTCCGAACGGAGTGTGACCGTTATCACTGGGACGACTTAACATCGCATACTTGCCGTTTATCTTTCTCGGAAATAGAACGCCGTTACGGTTGAAAGGTAGGAAAACATTTTCCATTTGATAAAAAGTTTTAAAATCAAAAGTATAACCTAAACCGATCGTCGGGTAGCCTTGGTACCCATTACACCAGGTAATATAATAACGATCTTCCATCCAACAAACTCTTGGATCGTATCTTCCGTATGTAAATTCGCCAATCTCCGCATCTTTACAGATAAAATCGATTGGTCTATCGGAGATGCGCCAGTTAATCCCGTCCTCGCTCTCGCCGCTGTGGATCTGCATCCGCCGCCTTTGATCATCGCAACGGAATACGCCGGCAAATTTGTCCTGAAAAGGGACCACTGCACTGTTAAAAATACTATTGGATGACACGATAAGATTTCTTGGAATTATTGGGTTTTGGGAGGAACGCCATACTATATCTTTAGAGTCTTTAGGTCTTTCCTCCCAAGGTATATTGGGTAGTTCGGGGCAGACTAATTTGTTTAGTTGAAAGATTGATTGATTGATTTACCTTAGTCATCTACATCACTCCTTCTATCCTTACATATAGGTAGTCGAAAACCCCGGGTGGCCGAGGTTTAAAATTTACTTTTTCAATTATTCAAGATACTTGCTAATCAGTCCACCTTCCCCATTTGGGTCAACAATACCGCCTTTTCCGCATGCAGTCTGTTCTCGGCCTGGTCGAAGATGATCGAGTGCGGACTCTCAATCGCCCACCGGTCAATCTCATAACCGGGATGAATCGGCATATCGTGCATGATCAAGGCCTTGCTGTCCTTCAATAACGCCTCATTCAACTGGTAAGGAAGCATCTTTTCGATCCGCCGTTGCTTCTCTGCCTCAAATTTGGGGTCCATAAAGTATTCCATATCGACCCAAGTATCGGTATAAACCACATCCGCCTTAGCTACCGCAGCTTTTAGATCCAGGGTCTGTTCGAATAAACCGGTCCGGGCCGCTTCATCAAGGAGTTCCTGATCCCGGCTGGGTTCATTAAATTCCGGAGTGACGGTGGTAATTTTCATCCCCAATTTGGTGCCGCCTTCCACCAAAGAATTGGCGACATTGTTATGGATTCCGACGTAAACCAGGTTGATCCCTTCCAACTTCCCTTTATGCTCCAAGATGGTCAGAAAATCCGCCAACGCCTGAGTGGGATGATACTTGTTATCACAGCCGTTAATCACCGGGACCCTTGAATAATCGGCCATCTCTTGGACTTGCTCGTGAGTGAGCACCCGGGCCATGATCCCATCCACATTCCGGTCCAAATACCGGATTTCATCCTTTAACTCCGCTAAAACCAGGTTGGTGCTGCGCCAGTCGAGGAAGATCGAATGACCGCCCAGTTGGGTCATTGCCACTTCAAAGGATACTCTGGTCCGGGTGGAGGTTTTTTGAAAGATCATTCCCAAGGTTAAGTGATCTAACGCTTGATAATATTGTTTTTGGTTCCGTTTCACCTTTAAGGCCAGGTTGAGGAGGCTATTAAGTTCCTGAGCGGACCAGTTTTTAAAATTCAGCATATGTTTAGCAGCCATTCAAATCTCTCCTTTAGAACCGGTTAAAAGTCATATGTCGCCAGTCAAAAATCAATGCCAAAGAAAAAATATAGCGATTTCCGTTGGTAAGACAAACTGATCGCTTTTGAATTTAGACTTTGGATTTAAGACTTTAGACTTTAAACTTGATTTATTTATTATAAACTATCCGCCCGTGAGCGTCTACCCTATATTTCTTCTACTGGTTTAAAAAGGATCTTCCTGCAATCGGCCTCGAACTTCATTTAACTTAAGCGAATATAATGAAATGCTTAATAAAGATTTATTAGCGTTAATTCGCGTGTATTAGCGGTTAAATAAATCGGCGTATTATTTCTAAGTAGTCACCCACCCCGGCCCGTCAGGGCACATTAAAGGATGAAAATCAGTATTATTCGTGCTCCTGCCCAGCGAAGCGGTGCTCGTAATCACATTTTCGAGATTACAATCCGTTTTCCGATTACGATTACGCGCACGAGCATGCGCACGATAATAAACTATTTCCCGAGTAATGAAGGAGGGAATATTATGTCGGATCAGATTGCCAAGACCTGTCCGAAGATCGGTGATGCTTTTCCGGAGATGGTCGTACCGACAACTCAAGGCGAAATCCATCTGCCCCAGGATTATCAAGGCCAATGGTTCATTGTCTTCAGCCATCCCGGGGACTTTACTCCGGTTTGCACCTCGGAATATGTGGCGTTTCAAAATTTAAGCGCTGAATTTGAGAAACTCAACACCAAGTTGATTGGGTTATCGGTTGATCAAGTATATGCCCATTTAAAATGGTTGGAATGGATCGAACATAATCTGGGCGTGAAAATTACCTTTCCGGTAATCGCCGACCCAATGGGCCGAGTAGCCACCGCCTTATGCATGATTCGCGCCGGAGAAGACTCCCGTACCGTAAGATCCGTATTTATAGTGGATGATCAAGGTATCATCCGGTTGATTTTGAGTTATCCCAGCGAAGTGGGGCGAAATAGTAATGAAATCCTCCGGGCGCTCCAGGCCCTCCAGGTGGCTAGCGCCAACAAAGGGGCCACTCCGGCCAATTGGCCCAATAATAACTTAATCGGCGATCAACTGATTGTGCCGCCGGCGGCCACTGTTGAGCAGATCGAGTTACGTAAAAAACAGGCTCAAGCCGGTGAGATCCAATGTTATGATTGGTGGTTTTGCTATAAGCCTTTATCTAAGTAGATCTTACCAAGGGTTCCTTTTTAAATCATTAACCTTTGCCTCATCCAGAACGTTAATTAACCCCAGGACCAGTTTGACGGTGGCCTCCAAATCATTCAAACTCATGATACACTGATGGCTATGGGCGTACCGGACGGGAACCCCGATTACGATCGTGGGCACTCCGGCGGCAGACTGTTGAATCTCTTTGCCGTCGGTCCCGCCGCTTTCCCTGACAGCCAATTGGTATGGAATTCCCATTTCCCCCGCTGTGGCGATTACCGACCGAACTAAAGCTTGATTGGGGGTGAGAGTCGGATCAAAGAAGCGGATTTGCGGGCCCCCGCCTAATTTACCCTGAATAATATCGCTGGCCCCTGGAAAATCATCGGCCGGAGTGCCTTCAAGCACTAGGCAAAGATCGGGATGGACGACGGCGGCGACGGTTTTTGCCCCTTTTAGCCCATTCTCTTCCTGGGCGGTCCCAGCCCCAATCACCTGATTAGGATGGTTTTGGTCTAACTCTTGCAATACTCGGGCAATCACAGCACAGCCGGCCCGGTCGTCAAAAGCCTTACCCATTAGAGCTCCTGACGGACCCAGTTTTTCCGTTTTTACCGCCGGAACCACCGGGTCGCCTACTTCGATTCCTAATGCATTCACTTCATCGGAGTTCCTGGCCCCAACATCGATATATAAATCAGCCAATTTCAAAGGCCGATTTCTCTCTTCCTCTCCCAAATAATGCGGTGGCTTGGCTCCAACAGCGCCGTAATAGTCGCCATTTTTGGAACGGACCAACACTCTTTGGCCGAGCAGGGTCGGCGGCCACCAACTCCCGAGCGGTACCGTTTTAAGGTATCCTCCCGGAGTTATCCCTCTCACCATCAGCCCGACTTCGTCTAAATGGGCAGCTAATAAAATTTTAGGCGACGCGGTTTTACCATGATGCGTCGCGATAATGCTTCCCAGATTATCATGGGTGATTTCAGTACACTCCGCTACCATTTTTCGAAAAATCTCCCGGACCTCATTCTCAAAACCCGATGGGCCGAAGGCATTGGATAATTCAATGATTATCTCTTCCAAACCAGCCAAAAAACTCGCTCCTTCCGACAGATGCTCGCTAATATTGACTTACCTTATTTTATCCACTAACAATCAATAAAAGATTATTTATTTTTGCTATATTTTTAGTGAATTCAAAGTTTAAAGCCAAAAGAATATCTCCCGCAGAGGCTCCAAAGCTTTGCTTCCACTTCTGAATCCTGACTCCTATCTTCTAACTACTCTAGACTACATAGCCTAGTCTTAATTAGCCCTACTAAACTCCATAATCCCTTCAAAAATGCCTTCGGCGGCCTTGATCCGAAATTCGGTGGTTTTTAGTAACGATTCCTCTTGGAAGTTGGAGAGGTATCCAAGTTCCACTAAAATACTGGGCATCTGGGTCTCGCGGGTAACACAGAAATCATTGGCCTTAACCCCTCTGCTACTCAATTTTGTCTTAGACAGCAGTCCTTTTAAAACCTTCTCCGCCAACAATTTAGCGTCGGGCCTGCCCGAGTGATGATAAACCTCAATGCCGTTAATATTGAAGTTGGTATGGTTATTGGAATGGATACTAATAAACAGATTGCAGAAGAGATGATTGGCGAAAAAAGGTCTCTCATAAAGGCTGATAAAACTATCGCTTATTCTGGTTAAAACGACCTTGGCCCCCGCCTCCTCCAACAACTCCTTCAATCGCATCGTAACTTCAAGGTTGACGTCTTTCTCGCGTACTCCCTGTCTGCCGCAAGCCCCCATATCCACCCCGCCGTGTCCGGCATCGAGGACAATCGTTTTGGCGGCAATGGGCGAGCGTTTAAAATGCAGTATTAATTGCCGCCGATCCTCGGATAGTTCTTGAGTATACCCGAAGTAATAATTGAAATC
>JBLNDC010000157.1:0-5488 GCA_050261255.1 Bacteroidota bacterium | reverse complement strand
CGGTCTACCAGACAGGATCATTAACTTTAATTATGAGTATGAGCCGATCCGGCGTAACGACCCCCAGGAATTGAAAGAGATGATTTGTCGGGTATTGGAGGTGTTGGAAGCCAAAGTCAGGTGAATTTCGGAACTAGAAAGTTCCTCTTTTGGCAACCTTAAATGAGAAGAAAGCACCCACAAACATGAACAAAGCGGCAATAATCAAACTGCCCCGAATTCCCAGAAATGTGGCTTTGATTAAAAACATACCGATAATCGGGCCTAGGGCTCCGGCGAGATTGCCGGTTATCGTATTCATAGCTACAAAACGAGAGCGATCTTTAAAAGGTGAGACCGCTAAAACCATATATTGAAAGCAGATCATATAGGCGTTTCCGGTGAACCCCCAAAGTGCCATCCCCAAGTAGAGCCAAGGAAGGATAGGAGTCACGGCCCAGATTAAAGGCGGTATGGTCGCGGTTAAAGTACTTAATAGCAATACATAACGATAACCGCGATGGTTTGAAGTATGACCGCCCCAATAAGAACCGAATAATGCGGCCACTCCTGTAAGGATCGCTATTAGGCCGATGGTTGCATTGTCCAGTGCTAACTCCTGAACTTGTCTTAAAGTATAAAGCGGGATTGCCATTGAGTAGCCAATATGGAAAATAAAGATGGCGCAAGAAGTCAAACTGAACATAGGCCCGTAAACAGGGTCTTTAAATGTGCCGATGGTTTTTTCGAAATCGAATTGAAACAGCGGACTGTTGTTAGTCCGAAATTGTTTTTTGTTTTCACCTGGTTCGGGGACAATCGGCTCAATATGTTTATTAAGGTAGTATAAAGAAACCATGGTTCCGGCGAAAGATAAGGTTAAGATAAACGAAAAAGCAGGTAGGAACGGCATTTTACCGAGGATGATTCCGGTGAAGATAGTTCCCAGTAATGTAGTTATTCCGGTCAGGGTATTCCGAGTGCCGAAAAATTTACCTTGGATCTCCTCGGGAATGATGTTGCTCATCATGGGGGACCAGGAAAGAGTACAAATCGACCATGGGATATAGGTCATTCCCCACATTATAAAGAGCATCCAAGCATGCCATTGTTTAGGGAAAAGAGGAATCATGGCTATCAAAAAAATAAACAACCTGACCAAGAGACTGGGGGGCATAAGGACCGGTTTTTTCTTTTGAAAACTATTAACGTAAGAAGCAGCCAACAAAGAAATAACACACAAGACAACCGGTTGGATCGAAGCGATTAAACTGACCAACTCCGTAGGTCCGTTAAAACGCAATACATATAGACCTAAATAAGGAATGGTCGTCCCCATCATAAAACAAAAAGCCATTCCGTCGATATATGAATACCTGATATTTCTGGCTAAAAGACGGTGCTGTAATTTTTTATTGATCTGCATCTTAACTCCTTATGAATCAAGGAAAATATGTCGCAATAATCTTGGTCAGTTAAAGACTTCTTGCGACATAGATAATTAATTTGTTTCGCTGCAAAATGGTTGAAACCCTTTCGTTTTTCCACTGTAACAAAAATTATATATTCGGAATAGTTTTCAAAAAGAAGAGGAATCCAGAGGTTTGATTTGAAATGGCATAGGAATTGTAGTATTAATGCAAGAGTTTGGAGCATACTACAACTGTGGGGTTTAATTGACTATCTAACTTTTCAATAGTTGCGAAACGGTAACCAGTCGAAATCCTTCTTTACGCGCTGCTTTAATGATCTCTGGCAAAGCTTGGACACTTCCGGACAGATTCTCTTTTTTGCTTTCCGCAGCGCAGTGTTGTAAAACAATGTAGCCGTTCTTAAAATTCGGCACCACGTTCTTGATTACCTGGGATTTGTTTAAACTGCGCCAATCACGGGAATCAATGGTCCAAAGCGCGATCTTATATCCTTGTTTACTAATGGTTTGAATTGTGATCGGATCAAGCGCCCCATAAGGAGGCCTGTAAACCAGACTGACCGGAGCCTTATATTTTTTGATCAAGGCTGTATTTAGTTTTAAATGCGACTTTAATTGGTTTGCCGTCAGTTCAGTGATTTTCAAGTGACGGTAACCATGGCTGGCAATGTCATGTCCTTCCCGGACCATTCGTTTGAAAATGGCCGGATATTTTTCAATCTGGCTGCCCACTACGAAAAATGTGGCTTTCACATTATTTTTTCTTAAAATGTCTAAAATTTTCGGGGTATAATTGAGATCAGGACCATCATCAAAAGATAGAGTAATTGTTTTGTTTTTGGAATTACCATTGCGGATAATAACTTTCGGAAAAAGCTTGGTCAAATCCGAAGATACCGGTTGTCTTTTACTATATTCTGGACCATCGTTTACTTTAGCTTTAGGAAGTCTTGATTGACTGGTAAAAAATCCTCCTCCTATGCGAGCAAACAAAATACCGGCAATCATTCCGATTAGCAAGATTCCGATTTTTGAGATTGAGCCCTTGGATTGCAATTAAATCCCTCCGTTGATATTCTTTCATGTCAAACCTTAAATCATACTATGGCTGTATTGATTCTCAACCTTAAATATGATATACTATACCCTGTAGGGTAATATGAAATCTTTGATAAAGGTTAAACTATTCTTACCCCCAATTTAAAAAGGAGTGATTTTAATGATGAATTTGACGGAGATAGACTTTCGGAAGGAAGTTTTGGATTCTACGGGCGTGGTCTTGGTTGACTTTTGGGCTCCATGGTGTGGGCCTTGCCGGATGGTGGCTCCGATCTTGGAGGATTTGAGCGTTCAATATAACGGTTCAGTGAAGATTGTCAAAGTCAATGTGGATGAGAACCCAAATTTGGCTGCGCAATATAATGTGATGTCAATTCCGACAATGATCATTTTTAAGGATGGGAAAGCCGTCGATCAATTGGTTGGGGCCATGCCGAAACCGACGATCGCTAATCGTTTGGAACGTTGGACTCACTGAGGCATGAGGCGCGAGGAAAAAGGCATGAGCTATAAGAGATAAGATTGTGCTCCGGCTGAAAATTAGGTCCGCCTGATTATCTGCATTACTCTTGCCTCATGCCTCATGCCTCTTGCCTAACATTCAGCTTGACTCTACTTTCAAAAAAAACCTTTTCAACCTTCTATTCCTATGTTATACTATTTAGCGGTGTATTTTATTCTACTGGATTAGTAGATTATTACACACGCCTTCCGATTTCGGCGGAGGTCCCTTTCAGGGTCCGTGCGAGAGCAGACGAGGGCGGAGGAAAAAACCAAGAAAGGAGGTGGCTAATGTGGCTGTGATTTCCATGAAGCAATTGTTGGAAGCCGGCGTGCATTTTGGTCACCAGACAAGACGTTGGAACCCGAAGATGGCCCAGTTCATCTTCACTGAGAGGAACGGTATTTATATTATCGACCTTCAAAAAACCGTTAAAAAGGTTGATGAAGCGTATAATTTTGCCCGTTCCGTAGTTGAAAACGGAGAGACCATTCTTTTTGTAGGCACCAAGAAACAAGCCCAAGACGCCATCAAGGAAGAAGCCGAACGCTGCGGTATGCCTTATGTTTCCCAACGTTGGCTGGGCGGGACAATGACCAATTTTAAAACCATCCGTTCCCGGATTGATCGGCTGCGCAAGATCGAGCAGATGGAACAGGACGGTTCTTTTGAATCTCTTCCTAAAAAAGAAGTGCTGGAACTCCAAAAAGAAAGAGCCCGTTTAATGAAGTTTCTGTCGGGTATCCGCAATATGCATAAATTACCCGGCGCAGTATTTATCGTCGATTCGCGCAAGGAAAGAATTGCAGTAGCCGAAGCCCGTAATCTGGGTATTCCTTTAATCGGAATTGTCGATACTAACTGTGATCCCGATGAGATTGATTATGTGATTCCGGGAAACGATGACGCGATCAGGGCTGTTAAATTATTGGCCGGGAAAATAGCTGATGCCGTTATCGAGGCCAAACAAGGCGAACAAATGACGGATACTGCTCCCGCCACTGTTGAGGAAGGCTCTGACGAAAACCTCTCCCAAATGGAATTAGTCGAAGAAGAAGCTTAATCATAAAGGGTGGTAAGGGAGGACCTGACCCACCCTTTTTTTCGACTTAATTTTGACTTAGTTACTAATTGAGGGAATGGCATATTTACCTATATTGCCCCTTCGCCCACAATATAGAGGATAACCCGGATATACCTATCGATTTATTGTGAGTCGAAGCTAAAATTGAGAATTATGCAATTCCTTAAATTGACGAGACAGAAGAGTGAAATTTGATTTAGAAGATTCGAAGGAGGAAGAGAAATGGCTGAGATTTCTGCTGCAGTTGTCAAAGAATTGCGTGAACGGACCGGAGCAGGGATGATGGACTGTAAGAAAGCCTTGAGTGAAGCCGGGGGCGACATGGATAAAGCAATCGAATATTTGCGTGAAAAAGGTTTGGCTGCGGCCGCTAAGAAGTCCGGGCGGATTGCGGCTGAGGGTTTGGTTAACGCTTATGTTGCCGATGGGAAAAAGGTTGGAGTTTTGGTTGAGGTTAACTGTGAAACCGATTTTGTCGCTAAAAATCCTGATTTCCAAAAATTTGTCCAAGACATCGCCGAGGCGATTGCCCAAAATGCGCCTGCGGACAATGAAGCCCTGGCAAATATGAAACTTCCCGGCGGCAGTACCGTAACCGAGACTGTTACCGCTTTAGTCGCTAAAATCGGCGAGAACATGAATGTCAGACGGTTTGTACGCTTTGAGACCAAAGAAAACGGGTTAATCGATTCTTATATACATATGGGCGGTAAAATCGGAGTTCTTTTAGAATGTTCCTATTCCAAGAAAGAGACTGCCGGCAATCCCGATTTTCTGTCCTTAGTCAAAGATTTGGCGATGCAAGTGGCTGCCGCTAAGCCGGATTATGTCCGAAGAGAAGAAGTACCAGCCGAGGTTCTAGAACGGGAGAAGGCTATTTACAAGGCTCAAGCTATTAATGAAGGCAAACCGGAGGCGATCGCCGAAAAAATCATGCTTGGCAGACTTGATAAGTTTTATAAGGAAGTCTGTATTCTCGAGCAATTATTCATCAAGGATACTGATAAAACAGTTACCAAGTTGCTTCAAGAGATCAACGCCAAATTGGGCGGGGAGAATATCACCATTAACCGGTTTGCGCGTTTCGAAAAAGGTGAAGGCATTGAAAAACGACAAGATGACTTCGCTTCTGAAGTAATGTCCCAGATCAAAGCTTAAGGCAGGAACACGAAAGTGTTCCTTTTTTCTGCATTAATAAAAAAACAGGAATTTTTCCTTTTCCATCCATGGTTTAATGATGGAAAAGTTTAGCTAAAATTTATTTCAAATTATATTAGCAGGAATTATAATCCGGTTCGCGAAAATATAATATAGCTTGGCGGAGGTAAACCAATGCAGACCCCGAAATATAAAAGAATTGTTCTTAAGCTAAGCGGAGAAGCATTAGCAGGCGAAAAAGAGTTTGGAATCGATCAAGCGGTCATTAATTCGA
>JBLNDC010000156.1:0-6195 GCA_050261255.1 Bacteroidota bacterium | reverse complement strand
TCAGGCCAATATAAAAACTCGGCTGGCGGCTGAAGGCAAAGTCCCTGCTGCAATTGACCCAATGGCTGCCCTGAATCATGAGGAATCGAAAAAGTATCAACAAGAGTATGTAAGAGTTTTTGTAACTGAATTACGTAAAATGATTCACCCTGAGTCAAAAATTTTCGCCGGAGTATTTTACGGTTGGAATGGCGATATCGATCAGGGATCATTATATGGCACCGGAATCGACGGGATCTTTTTGAATGTCTATTCCTACCCGATTGCAGCAGTTCCGGGATCAGACGGCATTTTGCATGACGAAACCGCAAATGATTCCGATTTAATTCAAGCCAAACAGCTAGCGATCACTATGAAAAAATGCGAGGAACAATATCCGAATGTTCCCAAAGTTATCGAGTGGGGTTACCATACCGTTGATATTCTGGTTAACAAAGTTCCGGCCCAAACGGCCGGCTTAGTCAAGAACAGAGAGGCCAAACGCCGGGCGATGCAAGCCACGGTTAGATTTTATCAGCAATACGGCTCGGTAATTGGCAACATGTATTTCACATTTAATATCTCCAAAAACGAAGGCGAAGACAACGGCATGATGGACTGGGGTATCTATGATTTAATCGTAGTGACCCAAATTCCTTCCTACGGACAAAAAGGGATGCTCTCCGGAATTGTTCAGGGAATTGACCCGGGGGATTATAAACGATACGGTATTGTAGTTTATGTCAAAATTAACGATCAATGGTTTTCAAAGCCTCCCGGAAAGGAACCGGTGCTTAAAATAGCTTCAAATGGCAGTTGGAAGCTGAATCTGAATGACGGCGAGGATGAAACAATAACCGATTTCCGGATTTACTTGATGCCGTTAACAGACCGGATTCGGATGGTAAAAGGCAGCCCTACTTTACCGTCGGTTCTTAACTACTATTACAACATTCAAATCAAACGCGACCGGTAGAAACCCAACATACCATAATACGGTTCCGACCGTTGAAATTCCGGATCAAATAAATACTATCAAATGGAGGAGTTTAAGCGATGAAAAAAATGGTGATTGCTTTATCAAGTCTGACAATGGTCCTGCTTCTGGGGAGTGTTTCATTGGCAACTGAGATCGATTTTAGTGGAGAAGTGCGTTGTATGTATTTCACAGCTGAGAGCAACGGCGACCTTAAGGAAAAAACTGAAGGATTCGCCAAACTGAATGTGGATGGAAAGGTAAACGACAAACTATCATTACACACTGAACTGATTGCGGATGGAGCGATGAATGAGGATAAAACCACTGCCCCATTTTACTGTGATGCGGCCTATGTCGTTTATACCACTGGTTTTGGTACGATTAAAATAGGACGTTATCCCTTTAACGTTCGGGAGAATGTTGATACCATGTCTTATATTGTGCCGGAACTCAAAAAATCAATTCAAATCAAAACCGACATCAGAATCAGCGATAAAGCAACCCTCATTGGATTTATAACCAAAAATCCGGAGACCTCAGATTCGAATTATCAAAACGTGTATCAACCTTCGGATCCGATTTATGCCGTAGGCGCCGCCTGGCGGGATCAACTTTGGGGAGCTAGCGCTTACTATTTAAATTATAAACACAATGAACATCCTAATGAAACCACAGTTAACTTTAAAGATGAAGACTGCTTAGCCTTGAATTTATACTTGAAACCGTCCCCGTATTCCAAGATTTATTTTTACACAGCTGAGAACCATGAAATTATAACCGATACGGTAAAAGAAACTGCAGTCTTAGGATTTTCCACTGAGTACAATCCCGCAATGCCGCTTTACGGTAAAGTTGAATATGACTTTTTGAACAATGATGGCCTGGGAGGCGACAAAAATCCCTGGGGTGTCATGTTATACACGCGATTAACCGACAATACCACCCTGGAATTTAGACATTCGGAAAATTCAAAGGCTGAAATATGGGAACATTTGAAACTGATCATTACATTTTAACCCGGTTTTCAGTATCATTGGCAGTTGCGGTTGAAATGGCACAAAGCTGCTAGTTCCAAGTGTTTGTTTGATTTTATAACTGTTATAGCTACGGAGGATTTTGATGGCGCAGTTTGTAACAAAATACGGTTATTTTAATGATTCCGGAACTGAATATGTAATTACCCGCCCCGATACGCCACGCCCCTGGGTAAATGTTATTTGTCCGGGTGATTACGGAGTGGTCGTATCTCAAACAGGCGGCGGGTATAGTTGGAGAACTCATGCTTCACTAAACCGGATTACTCGCTGGAATCAAGATTTAATCAAGGATGACTGGGGAAAGTTCTTCTTCATCCGTGATTTACAGTCCAAAGCAATCTGGTCATTAACCTGGAACCCAACATGCCCGGATTTTGACAGTTATCAAGTATATCATGGGATCGGCTACAGCAAGTTTGTCGCTAAATATCAGGGTATTTCCAGTACCACAACTCTTTTTGTTCCGAGAAAAGAACCATTGGAAATCTGGCGGGTTGAACTCCGTAATGATTCAGAGCATGAAAAGGATTTAGCTATCTTCAGTTACTTTGAATGGTCATTGGGAGCAGCTCCGGACTGGCACCGGGAGTTTCATAAGGTATTTATCGAAACGGAATTTGATAGTGAGTTAAACACCTTATGGGCGGGGAAGCGGCTTTGGGAGCTTTCGAACGCCAAGGGACAACACTGGAACAGGGAATGGGAATACCTGGCCTTTCACAGTATCAATGAAAAAGCGGATGGTTTTGAAAGTGATAAGGAAAGCTTTTTGGGAAATTACGGTTCGATCTGCTCGCCGGCCGCGGTCAAGGAGGGTAAGCTTTCCGGTACGACCGGCAAGTGGTTGGATGCCATTGGCAGTCTGCAAAAAAATGTAAGTCTGATGCCTGGTCAATCCAAAACCTTGATTTTCCTCATCGGAGCCGTTCACCAGAACAAACGGGAAGAAGCGGTAAGGTTAGTCGAAAAATATCGCCAGGCTGAAGCGGTAGAGGAATCATTGTTGCAAATCCAAGAATTTTGGCGGCAAATGTTGACTACTACCGAAGTTCAAACCCCTGATCCCGGATTTGACCTGATGAGTAATATTTGGTTTAAGTATCAAGCTTTATCAAGCCGTATTTGGGGACGGACCGGTTATTACCAGACCGGCGGCGCCATCGGGTTCAGGGATCAACTTCAGGATAGTCAGATTTTTTTAACGATCGACCCTGAACGGACAGCCCGTCAAATTAAACTTCATGCTGCCCACCAATTTCCGGAAGGCCGGGTCAATCATTGGTGGCATCCAATCTCCGAATCCGGAATCGAAAATAAAATCTCCGACAATTTGCTGTGGCTGCCATTTGTAACCGTCAAGTACCTCAAAGAGACCGCTAACTGGGATTTGCTTACCGAAACGGTGCCTTATAAAAACGGAGTACAAGGTTCAGTCTACGAACATTGTTGCCGCGCAATCGACTACAGCCTTTCCAAACGCAGCCCGCGAGGTTTGCCGTTAATCGGTGATGGCGACTGGAACGACGGCCTCAATGCGGTTGGCTTTGAAGGAAAAGGGGAAAGCATCTGGCTCGGTGAGTTTTTAGTGGGGATCTTGAAGGATTTTGCAGTGGTTGCTCAAAAAATGGCCGACTTGCCCCGGAGTGAACTATATCTCTCCGAAGCTGCAGATTTAACCGGAAAAATCAACGAATACGGCTGGGATGGCGAATGGTACTCCCGGGCTACCTGTGATAACGGAAAGATTATTGGCAGCCAAACCTGTTCGGAAGGAAAGATTTTTTTAAACCCTCAAAGTTGGGCTATTTTAAACGAGATTGCCCCTGTTGATCGCGTTCCAAAAGTATTTGAGGCAATGAACCGGTATCTGTTCAAAGATTATGGCCCGCTTTTGTTATATCCGGCCTATCGTCATCCCGACCCGGATATCGGTTATTTGACCCGTTATGCGCCGGGACTGCGGGAGAATGGCGGTCTTTACACCCATGCCGGGACCTGGGCGGTTCTTACGGCTTGTAAGTTAGGCCTAACGGATCAAGCCTACCGGTTATTCAAGAGCTTTCTCCCACCACACCGCGGATTGGATCCGGATCTCTACAAAGTGGAACCTTATGTTACCCCGGGTAACGTCGATGGGCCGGATTCTCCTAATTTCGGACGAGGCGGATGGACTTGGTATACCGGATCAGCAGCTTGGTCTTACTTGGCAGCTTTGGAAGGCATATTAGGAGTCCGGGCTGATTGGGAAGGATTACGAATTGAGCCGGTAGCGCCCAAGGAATGGGATAGGTTCTTTTTACGGAGACCATTTCGGGGCGGGATTTATGAGATTCATTTTCAACGGGAAGGATCAGCAACGAAACCTATGGGGATATACAGCGATGGAAGCCTGATCCGGGGAAATCTTCTAGTACCCGAAGCTCAGAAAGAGAAATACCGGATTGAAGTCATTTTCTAACTTCAATCTTGAAAGGGGGAGATTGCTTCTAAGTTGAAACTGGCAAATGGTTAGCAAAGGAGAGGATGGAAGGAATTTAATTCCGGACAGGATAAGGCGAAGAGGTGATACATATTGAAAGTTAAAAGCCTACTGATGGCAGTGATCATTTGCTTAATACTGACGCCGTTTGGTTATGGCGAGAATTCCAATGGTCCGGTTGGAGCGGAAAGCATTGAGTATTCCTGGAGCATGGATACGGCAAGGGAGATTAGGACCTTCACTTCGGATAATACGGAAGCCACTTTTCAATTGGATAACAAAATTGTTTTTGAAGGAAAAGGTTCCTGTAAGGTAATCCCTTCCGGAAAATGTGAAGAAGTGAAGCTGATCGTCGATCTCTCCAAGAAAAACAAGCAATGGGAAGACCGGACTAAAATTGTAACGAATGTCTACGTTCCCGAGGGTTGTCCCATGAATACTTGTTTTGCCTTTGTCGCAACTTACTGGCCTCAATGGCAATGGGTAGACGGGACTTTTGCCTTGACCAAGATCGAGAAAGTCGGCGGCTGGAACCGGGTGGTCTACCCGATTACTGGAAAGATGCAACAACTGAGAAGCACCAAGAATTGCAAATTATATCTGACATTTTGGCATGAAACTACACCTAACAACAAGGTTCCGTTAGCAGTATCGACCCCGTTTTATGTTGATGGGATTGCTTTTACCAATTAATTTCTTTTATTTTTCTTAAAATTTAAGGAGGGAAATTAAAAATGAAAAAATGGTTAATTCTTGTTTTATTATTAAGTTTGGGTTCATCATTAATGATGGTGGGATGTGGAGGATCTAATAAAGATCATGATGATGATGGCATTATCTATCCTCCGGAAGACCCAACAGACTTTTACCACTTTGAGGCTGCTTCTGAATTGCTAGATTTTACACCGGTTGCATCAACCATTACCCTTGACACTATCAATAACCATAGTGGAACAACTGTCGGCTCAATGAGAATTACCCCCGATAGTGGAGTAACCGAAGTAAAATTAAGTTTTTTAAAAACCGCTGATTTGTTATTGCCAAATGATTTTCATTTATACGTGAATAAATCAGTCGGCGGCTCAAATATCGGTTCAATTATTCTGTTTATAATTGATGAAACAGCTTCTGGTACAACTGTGGCTGCCAAGGGTGTAGATGTTGCTTCTTTGCCCTTGGGATGGAATAAAGTGCTTATTCCAATCAATACCGCTCAATCTGGTATTGACCAATGGGTTTCAGGAGATATAGTTGCAGGACACACATATAAACTTGAGTTTTGTTTAAATTACTCTAGTGAGCTCACGGGTACGATTTTAATTGATGATATTGGATTGGAAGATTAAAGCATTAAGTTGGATTTTAGGTAGAAAAGAGGTTTGATAATGTGAAAAAATCACTCTTTCTTTTATTAACAATAGTTATTGTAATTTCAATTTTTAGTATCCCTTCCTTTGCAGCTAGAAACGAAACCATTACCATCTGGGCGATGGGGGTCGAGGGTTTGACTCTGGGGAAAATAATCCCAAAGTTTGAGGCCGCTAATCCCGGGATCAAAGTCAAGTTACAACAAGTTCCCTGGGGATCGGCCCATGAAAAATTGATTACCTCGATCGCCGGCGGTTCAGTTCCGGATATTTCCCAAATGGGGACCACCTGGATGCCTGAGTTTATGGCGGCCGGTGTTTTAGAGGTGTTGGATCCTTACCTGAAAAAGTCGA
>JBLNDC010000155.1:0-3963 GCA_050261255.1 Bacteroidota bacterium | reverse complement strand
AAGGACCCATCTTCCTCATTTCCCGCAGCTGGTCCAGAAAATCGTCCAGTGTAAAATCGGCCTTCCGGACTTTATCAAAGAGATTTTTAGCTTTATTAGGATCAAAGTTAGCTTCCGCTTTTTCAATTAGAGATAAAACATCCCCCATTCCTAAGATGCGCGAGGCCATCCGGGAGGGATGAAATTGTTCCAATTGGTCAAGCTTCTCGCCTAGTCCGATGAATTTGATCGGGCATTTAGTAACGGAACGAATCGATAAAGCCGCCCCTCCCCTGGTGTCGCTATCTAATTTGGTTAGAATAACACCGGTCAAAGCGATGGCTTCATTAAACGAGTTAGCGACATTGACGGCATCTTGGCCGGTCATGGCGTCAACCACCAGCAATATTTCGTCAGGTTTAACCACGGCTTTAATCTGCTTTAATTCTTCCATCATTTCCGGGTTTACATGAAGCCGGCCTGCGGTATCAATGATTAGAGTATCTCTTTGATAGGCGAGGGCATGTTCCTTGCCCTTAGCCGAGATGATTACCGGATTAGACCCATCGATATGAAATACCGGAATTTCCTGCTGTTTGCCCAAGACCTGTAACTGCTTGACAGCAGCTGGGCGATATATATCGGCTGCTACCAACAGAGGACTGCGTCCTTGCTTTTTTAGCAAAGCCCCTAATTTACCGGCGGTACTGGTTTTACCGGCCCCCTGAAGCCCAACCAGCATAATCACGGTAGGAGGCTGGCTAGCGATGGTTAAGGGAGACTCTTTCTCCCCCATTAACCGGGACAATTCATCGTAGACGATTTTAACGACTTGCTGCCCCGGGGTCAGGCTATTCATCACTTCCTGCCCGACAGCCCGCTCTTTTACTCCGGTGATGAAGTCCTTAACTACTTTAAAATTAACATCCGCTTCTAAAAGAGCTAGCCGAACTTCGCGTAACGAATCCTCGATGTTTTTCTCGCTCAACTTTCCCATCCCGCGTAACTTACGGAAAGTATCTTGCAATTTATTTGAAAGGTTCTCGAAAACCATGATTGAACCTCCGGTAAGCTTCAGTTTTCCGACTCGATTAACTGGATAACCTGATCTTTAATTTGGGATATTTTTCGGTAAAGAGGCTCAATGGATTCAGAGGTTTCATTCATAACCAGTTGAAGCTGGTCCCGAATACCGGTTAAAAGCGCTTGTTGCTTGGAAAAACGTTCCAACAGACCCAGCTTTGCTTCAAACCCTTCAATGGTCTTTTCACTACGTTGCAACAAGTCATGAACCGCTTGCCTTGATACTCCCTCATTAGCTGCAATCTCCGCCAGAGACCAGTTCTCTAGGAAATATAATTCCATCACCCGTTGTTGCTTTTCGGTTAATAAACCACCGTAAAAATCATAGAGGAGTCCGGTCCTAACCAATCGCTCCACCATTTTCCTCCGTAACTGTCAAGTAGTTTTACTTAACAGCAATAGTATACCCACTTCCCTAATAGTTGTCAAGCAATAATTAATTTTTTATTCCGGCGAAAAAATTTCGAAAATACCCAAAGACCTTAGTTTCTTCACCACGTCCCTGGCGGATGGCTCGTTAAACTTTTTAAGAATATTGCCAATATGAGTTCTAATAGTTGAAAGCTCTACATGTCTGATTTGAGAAATTTCATTTTGAGTTTTCCCCTCGGCTAATAAACGTAGTAAACTCAATTCAGTGGGCGTTAGTTTATATACCATGTTTAATGTTGCAGTCAAATTGGCCCGTTCGGAACGCATTGCCTGAAACTCAGTCCGGATTAACTTGGCGATCTGTGAGCGAATGGGCGATTGGTCCTGGGCTGCGGCCCGGACCGCCTCTAAAATTTCCGCCGCCGAGGCGTTTTTAAGCACATAATCGACTGCTCCGGCCTCAAAGGCCGCGAACACCATTTCACTATCCTCATAATGAGTTAAAACCACCGAACTGATCTCAGGGGCTTTATCCGACAAGATGCGAATAGCATCCACTCCGGCCCTAGGTGTTTCCATTTCCAAATCCATTAAAACAACATCAGGTTTGGTGGACAATGCCTTTTCTACAGCAGCGGCGCCATTGTCCACTGTTCCAAGGACCTCCATATCCGGTTCATGACTTAGGACCATGTTTAAATATTCTCGAATCGCCAAAACATCCTCGGCAATGAGGATTCTAATCATTTGTTCCGACATTAGTTCACTCACCTTGCTTCGGATCCACCAAAGGTGGGCCTAGTAATCCTTTGCTTCGATCAAAATTAGGATAGATATTCCAGCCTCGATTCACTTCAGGATGTTTGCTATAGTATTCATCTAATTTTTGGTTCCAGAGTGTATCGAGTTGTTGTAACTCTAAGGACAAATTTCCGCCTTTAGTCAGGATTTTTCGGAAAACAGTGAATGGGTTCTCCGAAGGCGCTTCCCATCCCGGTAAAATGGGATAAGTAGCCAAGTAATCTAGATCCAAAGTTTGAGCAAATTCTTTAAATCCTTTAACTTTAGGGCTCACCTTGACGTATTTGGAAACCACCGCCGGATCAGGATCGATAATTTTACCTTGTTCATACATTTTAGCCCTTATTTCATAACGGTTAAACCACTTAACCACATCCCAGGCCTCCAAACGATAACGGCTCTGCCCGTTGATGCTCCAAAAACCGCCGATAATCATCGCCCGTGACTTGCCATGAAATTTTCCGTCATAAGTCGGGATCGGGGCTACGCCCCAATTGCATTTGGCCGGAAACTGTTCATTTAACACCCCTACATCCCAAAATTCCCCCATAAACATCCCTATCCTACCTTCTGCAAATTGAGAGCGTAAAGCGTCATTGGACAGCATTAATGTTCCGGGAAACATGGAACGGTCTCTTTCGAGATCCAATAATAATCGGAAGACCTTCTCGTAACCTCTTATCGCCCAGCGGCCCCGTTTCCAGTCCCAATAAGCTGGTTCTCCGTTAGCCTCAGCCCACTGGCTCGGCATCCATTCCAGTTGCCAGGACCCTGCCCCGCAATAAGCAAAACCGAAAACTCGGCCTTTACCCCACTGTGTAATTTTCCGGGCAGCCTCTTTTAATTCCTGGTAAGAGCGGGGCGGCCGGTCCGGATCTAAACCGGCCGCCCGGAAAAGGTAACGGTTGTAAATCAATCGGGAATTAATTAATTGGGACGGAATTGCATAAACATGTCCTTGATAAGTAGTAACCCCTTCAATCCAATACCAATCCGGCCACTGGGCCTTCCAATCTTGAAAACCAGGGAGATCATCAAACCAAATTTGGGCTCCTTCTTGAAAAGCGTCCGGATAACCCGTGTAAAAACCGCTGCTATAAAGATCCGGCCCTTCCCCTTGCTTTTGGGCTTCATGAAAAATAGTCCAGGCATCATCCCCGAGGACTCTCAAAGAAAGTTTAACCCCTTTTTTTCTGCCTTCGCTATTATTGTATTGATCGATTAAGTCCTTAGTGATACTGGCCATATGACGGTGGTGAGTCCAAACGTTTAGTTTCTTTACGTTTTGACCCATTACCAATGGAATTAGACCGCACCATAAAATCAAAACAACTAGTAAAAGATGTCTTAAATGACCTATTGCCATAGTTTTTACCGGCAAATAATGATTCCGGCCTTTCTTTAGAGTGCCGAATTTCAAACCCATAATCTCTCGGCCTCCTTTGAACTAATATAGGAATTGACTGACATTGATCAGGATTAGCGTTTTAAAACAAATGAAGCTTTGCTTAAATTACGTTCAATTCGTGTTCCATAAATAGTTAATTCTTGTTCCATAAAAATTATCCTGCTTGAAACCAATAACGGAAAAAACATCCATAAGTCTTTGTTTAAGGATCTACGATCGAAAAACTGCTACCCAATAGTATTTTGAAATGTGAGGGAATTGCGTAATTACCTTAATAAACCCCTTGGCCACAATAAATAGTGACTAGCCCAGATGTACCT
>JBLNDC010000154.1:0-3332 GCA_050261255.1 Bacteroidota bacterium | reverse complement strand
AGCATAACTTATTTTTTTAAATCCGTGTCTTGACAACGGGGGGCATTACAGGGCCCCGATATAGGAATCTCCTGCGCCTGTCGTCTCTATAACCGAAACTTTCTTGGCTTTTATATGTATTTTGGTTTTTCCATCATATAAAAGACTACCATTCTCGCCTAAAGTAATGATGAGTAACTTCCTTATTTTGGTGAACAACTTTTCACAGTTTTGCTCGGCGCTTTCCAAATCCTTAATGCTGGCTCCGGAATAGAATGATGCCTCAGGTTCATTTAAAACAAGACAATCCACTGCGGAGAGCGCCTGATCCGAAATCGGTTTTGCCGGGGCCGCGTTGAGAATAATAAAACATCCATTGGTTTTAGCCTTCATGATGGCATATTCAACGACCGAATTCGGTATTTCCATTTGTAATACTACGATTTTACTTCTGGCAAGCAACGGTTCAACTTCATCTATTCGTTGTTTACCGATGGTAAAGTTAGCTCCGGTAGAGATAGTTGCTATTAAACTACCATCCGGCATAATATTATTGACTCCTATACCGGTGTTTTCACCCGTTATTTGAATATAATCAGTATTAACCCCGTACTTTCGCAATTGTTCGATAAGATATTCACCAAAGGCGTCTTTGCCTACCGCGCCTACCAGATAAGTTTGAACACCAAGTTTGGCGCACTGAACAGCTTGGTTGGCGCCTTTTCCTCCACTAGCAAAAGTTACACTATCGGCGGTAATGGTTTCGCCTTTTTGAGCCAATCTTTTTTGCTTAAATAAAATATCATAATTAAGGCTACCTATTACGGTAATAATATTTTCTTTCACCAGACATCACCCATTAATCCGCAGTTTTTCACTTTTACGTCCACGCATACTTGAGGCAATATTGACCTTATTTTGGATAACTTCAAAACAAGCGGCAACTATGATAATGGCGCCGGTAGCAATATACTGCCAAAATGTATCTACACCGACAACAACCAACCCCACTTTTAAAGCAGAAAGTAGTAATGTCCCTAATAAAGTACCTATTATACTGCCTTTCCCACCTGCAAGACTGGTTCCGCCTATAGCTGCTGCCGCAATGGCGTTCATTTCATACCCTTGTCCGGCAGTAGGTTCACCAGTTCCTAAGCGGGCCAACATTACCATTCCTGAAAGAGCGGCGCCTATCCCACACACAGCATAAGCCATTGTTTTATTAAAGTCCACATTAACACCGGAAAGCTTTGTAGCTTCTTCATTTCCACCCATTGCATACACATAAGTACCAAATCTGGTATATTTAAGTAATACATGCCCGATAATGGCAAAACCAATAAGTATAAGAATTGAAGTGCGTATATTACTAAAAACAATACCATCCATCATATTCCGAAAATTTTGCGGAATGTTCAAGACCGGCCAACCGCCCGTAATAACATAGGCTATCCCTCTAAAAATACTCATTACACCAAGGGTGGCAATGAATGGTTGCAACTTAAGCTTAGTTATAAAAAACCCATTAACATTACCTAAAACAAGCCCTATTAAAAGACCGATAAAAATTGCAAGCCATAAATTCATACCGCCTACTAAAAATCGCCCCACTCCCACTATTACTATGGCCATGGTAGAGCCTACGGAAAGATCAATGCCACTTGTAATTATCGCAAAAGTCATCCCTATCGCCATCAATCCATTTATGGTACTCTGTTCAACGATATCCACAAGATTGCCGGAGCTCAAATAGATGGGATTAATCATCGAAAAAACCGCGATCATCACCAATAAAGCGATGATTATACCTAATTCCCTTCCCATCTTTTTAAAAGACCGCCTGATAATATTGTGACTGGCCATTATTTTCCCTCCATTGCATAGTACAAAATTTTCTCTTCATTCAACTCGCTGCGCGCAAGTTCCTTAACCAGTCTGCCTTCATGCATTACCATTACCCGATCGCTCATGCCGATGATCTCCGGCAGTTCGGACGAGACCATAATGATTGATTTTCCTGCTTCCAGAAGATCCTCCAGCAAGCAGTAAATATCCCATTTGGCTCCGACATCCACTCCTTTGGTAGGCTCATCAAATATAAATATATCAGCTTTCGTCGATAACCATTTAGCTAAAATTACTTTTTGCTGGTTACCGCCGCTTAAATTTTCTGTGCTACATGAAGGATCCGCCGGATAAATGTGGAGTTGCTGAACATAATATTCACAGTTTTTATTTTTTGCACGATGATTTAATAAGCCAAACTGTGAAAATTTAGACAATGAAGCTAGCCCTACATTATCCGAATTGGCTAACAACTTAACGAACCCTTGCATCTTTCGATTTTCGGGAATAAGGCCGATGCCATGATGTAAAGCGCTTTGTGGTGAGTTGATATTGACCTTTTTCCCTTTAATATAAATCTCTCCGCTGGATTTACGATCCGCCCCAAAAATGGCCCGCATCACGTCAGTGCGTTTGGAGCCGACCAAACCGGCAAAACCAAGTAATTCGCCTTTTCTCAGGATGAAACTGACATCATCAAAAACATTATCACAACTAAGGTTTTTAACTTCCAAAACTACCTCGTTGGTCATGAGAGCAGGTTTATGGCGCACCGCAAAGGCGGAAACATCTCTTCCCACCATGCTTTTAATCAAATCTTCCCGTGTGATGTCCGCTACATTATAGGTACCGATATATTTACCGTCCCTCAACACAGTAGCCCGGTCGGCGATCTTAAAAATCTCATCCAGCCGATGGCTGACATAGATTATGGTGATGCCTTTTTTCTTTAATTCCGCAATAATGTCGAATAATGTATCCGTCTCTTTATTTGTAAGGGCAGCAGTAGGTTCATCAAAAGATATAATCTTTGCTTTATGAAAAAGTGCTTTCGCAATGGAAAGCATCTGAAATTCGCCAGCGCTCAAAGTACTTGCCAAATCACTACTTCTAAATTTACATCCCAAACTTTGCAAGATATTATCGGTAGTGGAATTCATTTTTTTAAAATCAATCAGCAACTTCTTTCCAGGTTCATATCCTAGGGCAACATTTTGCCCCACTGTAAGGCCGAGTATCACATTGACCTCCTGATGTACCTTTAAAATACCGGAAGTTATCGCCTCATGGGCATTCTTAAAGCCAATCTTAGTCCCGCCAATAAGGATTTCGCCCTCATATCCGCTATAAACGCCATGCAAAATATTAAGTAGCGTCGACTTTCCAGCTCCATTTTCACCAACTAAGGCATGGACTTCTCCTGGAGCAATCTCAAAACTCACGTTATCAAGGGCCTTGACCCCAGGAAAAATTTTGGAAACATTTTTAAATTGGATACCGGTATTCGC
>JBLNDC010000153.1:0-2927 GCA_050261255.1 Bacteroidota bacterium | reverse complement strand
ATGTTTTTCCGGTGCCGGTAGCCATCGCAATCAGCATAGCCCGTTTTCCTTTGGCGATTGCTTCTTCGGTAGCTTCAACCGCTTCTTTTTGATATGGCCGGATCTTCTCATCTACAATTGGATGTTCCTTAAACCATTTAAAACATTGAGTTTTATCAAGATTATAAAACTCTTCCAACGCATCAGGGGTATGGAAATTAGAAATCTTTCGCGACAAATTTATTTCATTTCGCACATCAAGATAATATATAACTTCACCATTAGAAGCAAACAGAAACGGAACACGATAACCTCTCCAATTACCTATTCCATTCTCAACCCCACGAGAATATCGCTTGGCTTGTTCCAATACATTCTGCGGCCCAACCCCAACTTTCTTCCCTTCAATGATTCCCAACAATTTACCTTTCACAAAAAGGACATAATCCGCAGGACCATTCTTGGTCGGATATTCTTCGACCGCATGATTAGTAAGCTTGGAAATATCCAAACCTTCCTTATACTTAATAATCTTCCAAGGTTGGCTTAGGTTTTGCAGCTTTCTATCAATTCTTTCCTTACGTGTCTTCCATTCAAGCTCTTGTTGGCCTGTCAAGGTAATTGCCTCCTTAAAATACCTCTTCAATCTTTTTAGCCTTCAACAATTTCTCAAATGTTGTATATCTCGGTGAAAAAATCGCTCTCTTCTTATCAGTTAACTTAATCGGGCCAATCTTTTTCGCCGGTCCTTTAAAATAAACAATATACTTCCCGGTCGGTTTATGTTTCTCGATCCGATCCACTTCCGCATAATATGTAATCGCCGATACCGGAGCCGACTGATACCCGGCAATATACTTAATCCGGTCTAACATTGAACTTGAGATCCTGATTGCATACCAACAATTCTGTCCCAGAAAAACTTCATTGAACCCTTGCTCTTTGGCAGGAACCACAATTGTATCTAGGTCTTCAACTTTGATATCGGTTTCATTCGCTTCGGTAATAGGTAGCAGCTCCTGTTGGAATGGAGTAAACTTATGAATATGTTCACCTCCACAGATATAAGTCTGGAACTCCAAAATATCGGTTTTCATAGTTAACTGGTTTAAAACATTAATCAAATCTTCATTTATCTGATCAATGACCACAATACAAGATACCGGCTTGTCAAAGATTAAACTCTCTAAAAAAGCGTCGATGTTACGATAATTAGCCTTAATCAATCCTGTTTCAACAATTTCTTTCTTTGTCTCATCATTTAAAATACTTTTCAACAAAAAAGACTTGATCTTTCTACCGCTCGCCTTGTAGGAAATTGCAAATTTTAATAGCTGTTCCCCAATATGTTTATACGGGTCGTGGTATTCAAGTTCATTTTCAATGATATATAATTGTGGGTTATTTTCGAAAGAAAAATCAATCAAATATCCATCCGGTATCGATAAAATCTTATCTTCACCGATTTTTTTCTTTATATCCAAATATACTGACTTTGGGCCGAAAATTTCACGGGAGTGTTCGATGATTGCTTTTTCGAATTCTTCTTCGGAAGGGTATTCGTATAGTTCGAAGATTTTGCCGTTATAGCAAAGACGGTCCATTAACAACCCACCTTAATGTTTTAAACTAAATATTTCCACATTTTTCGACTTTACCCTTTAACTCATTCTGCTTATTACGAAATTCTTGGTTGAAGTAAATTTTTTCAAGCAATTTTGCTAATTCTTTTAATTTATCGCTGTCACTATCCAAATAGTCTTTTAAAAGTTTTGTAATCACAATGAAAATGCAAATTAGAAAAGAAAAACCCAAAAAGAAAAATAAAGCTTCAACTTTACTTGTTATATGGTCGTAACTCCATTTAATATAACTTGTCCATATTGGAATAAATAAAGCATATACAGAACTTTTAAAAATATAACCCGAATATTTCTTGCTTTCAGCCATGTTATAAATAACTTGAATTAAGTCATCTAGTTTTTCATATTTAAATCTGTCTTCATAATTAAGTGATTCAAGAAGTTGTTCTATTCTATAATTATCCAAAGAATTTCTATAATACTTCTTAATTATAAATGATTCTAAAAGAGGAAATGTTATCAGAAGAAAAGCAAAAATAAACCCAGAAATATACAAAGTTCTTCGTATCAATATAGTATCATTTTTGAAGTATGAATTAATTATTATCACAAAAATCAACAACAACATTACAAATACTAAAAACAAACGATAACTTTTTAAATATTTAAAAATTAATTTAGTATACGTTAGTTTGTTGTTATATAACGAAATCAATTCTTCAATTAGATTATCATACCTGATGTTATCATTTTCATTAATGCTCATAAGATCTCGAATGAAATTTATTATGAATTTTTTAATCACCATCTGAGCCTCCAATATACTTTGAGCCTCTTATTCCTCCACCTTCACCAAATAAACCCGCTCCTCAAACCCGCCCCGCTCTTCCCGCTTCTTCGCCTTGATCTCCTCAAACTTTCGCTTCGAAACCCCTTTCAACCTCGCGATCGCCTGGACCACCTCAACCAAATCCGCCAACTCCTCGACCGCTCCGGATTCCTGATACTCATGGATCTCCTCCTGCAGTTTCCAGTTCAGCTCCTGCAAATATTCCTCATCATCCAGCGTCCGGATCTCACACTTCTTCCCAGCAGCCTCAATGATCTCCGGAATCTTATCCCTTACCAACTTGTGATACTCTTTTACCCTGCTTTCGGTCTCCGGTTCCTCCGCAATTTGGCTAGCGGCAACCTCCGCCAAAGTACCCGGCTCCACCCGGTAGCGTCCCTGAAAATATTTGAGACGCCGGTATTCCATGATATCTTTAATATGAGCGGCCAGCGTCAGATCCAAATAGCCGTTTAGGCACCGGTCCAACTGCAATAACTGCCGGTGTTTATCATAATGAAAAAACCGGCTCTTGG
>JBLNDC010000152.1:0-5530 GCA_050261255.1 Bacteroidota bacterium | reverse complement strand
ATACTAAGGGACTTAAGGGAATACAGGTGGACGAGAAAGAACTGGTCAAGGTGGAAGCGATTATTCAATCCATGACTAAGCAGGAACGTTCAAACGCTCAGTTGATTAACGGCAGCCGTCGCCGACGCATAGCGGCGGGGTCCGGAACCTCGGTTCAGGATGTCAACCGGGTTCTACAGCAGTTTGAACAGAGCCGTAAAATGATGAAACAATTCGCTGAATTGGGTAAAGGCAAAATGCCGAAAATCCCTTTCTAATATAGTTGTGTTTCGTTTTCTTTTAGTGTTTTGGTTGTTATCGTTCCGTGTTCCGCGTTCAACGTTTCGCGATTTTTTATTGCTTTGTAGTGAAGCCAATTAAACCAAAACTCGAAACCCGGAACCCGGAACTGAATGAATGGAGGTGAAAAAATGGTTAAAATACGTTTAAATCGAATGGGAGCCAAAAAACGACCGTTTTACCGTGTAGTGGTCGCCGATTCCCGCGCGCCGCGCGACGGCCGGTTTATTGAAATCATCGGTCACTATAATCCGATCGTTGATCCGGTAGAGCTGGTGGTCGATAAAGAAAAAGCCCAGGATTGGTTGAAAAAAGGAGCTCAACCCTCCGATACCGTAAAACGGCTTTTTAAACAGGTTGGCGTGATTGCCTGAAGTTTTCGGTATGGGATGAACCAAAAATAATCTAAAGCAAATTTTTGATTCATCCTAAATGAGCGAGGTGTATCCATGAAAGAATTGGTTTTACAGGTTACTAAGGCTTTAGTCGACCACCCCGATGATGTTCGGGTTTTACAAACGGAGCGCAATAATCATACTTTACTTGAAATAACCGTTAATTCGGAAGATGTAGGTAAAGTAATCGGAAAACAAGGCCGAATTATCAAAGCCCTCCGTAATGTAGTCAAAGCCTGCGCTCTTCGGGACAATAAAAAAGTAACCGTTGAATTGAGCAATCGGTGAGGTATACCATGGACGAGCTGGATTTAATCTCGATCGGTGAGATCATTAAAGCTCAGGGTATTCGGGGAGAAGTTAAAGTAATTCCCCACACCGACGATCCTAATCGATTTGGAAAGATTCGACGGGCTTACTTTAAAGATAGCGCCGGATGGCGTGAATTGGAGATTGAAAGCTATCGTAAATTTAATGAATTTGTGTTGTTAAAATTTACGGGGATCGACGATTTAACGGCTGCGTCTTCCTTAGGGCGGGGCTTGTTGATGATTCCTCGTTCGGAAAGGCCTAAACTTTCAAAGGGTAGATATTACTACGATCAGATTGAAGGATTAAAAGTTTTTACAACTGAAGGGAATTATTTGGGAACAATCGACCGGATTTTGGAGACCGGCGCCAATGATGTGTACGTTATTAAGGATGGATCGAGGGAAATATTAATACCGGCTTTAAAAAGTGTTATTAAAGTAATTGACCTCGAGGAGACTAAAATGTACGTGGAACCCCTTCCTGGATTGATGGAGGAGTAAGCGGATGTTGCTCCAAGTCTTAACTTTGTTTCCGGAGATGTTTACCGGCCCTTTACAAAGTAGTATTATCAAACGGGCCCAAGACCAAGGGTTAGTTGAATTTCGGATTTGGAATTTTCGGGAGTATACTACCGATAAACACCGAACGGTTGATGACGTTCCTTATGGCGGTGGCGACGGCATGGTTTTAAAACCGGAACCGATCGTCAAGTGCCTGCAAGTTGTTGAAGAAGGCAATCCCCCGGCGAAAGTGGTATTGTTAACTCCTCAAGGCGAGTTGTTCAACCAATCGATTGCCAAGGAACTTGCCCAAGAAGACCATTTAATATTCATTTGCGGCCATTATGAAGGTTTCGACGAACGGATCAGGAAATGGGCCGATCGGGAATTGTCAATCGGTGATTATGTTTTGACCGGTGGCGAATTAGCGGCGATGGTAGTCAGCGATGCGGTAGTAAGATTAATCCCCGGCGTTTTAGGCTCGATAACCTCAGCGGAATGTGATTCCTTTGCCGGTAACGTTTTAGAATATCCCCAATACACTAGGCCATTTGAGTTCGAAGGAATGACTGTTCCCGAAATACTGCTCAGCGGGCACCATGCACGGATTGAAGAGTGGCGTAGGAAACAATCATTATTAAGGACTGCGGTCCGGCGGCCTGATTTATTAAAAAAACTGATCCTCTCCACAGAGGAGAAGGAGTATTTAAAAGAAATCTTAGCAGAACAAATCAATACTGACCGAGAGGAGGTTAAATGATGAATATTATAGATACTATTGAACGGGAACAGTTACGCGCTAATATACCCCAGTTTGCTCCGGGAGACTCCGTGAAGGTGCATGTGAAAGTCGTTGAAGGCGGCAAAGAGCGGATTCAGGTTTATGAGGGTGTTGTTACCAGAAAGAGTCATGGTGGGTTAAAAGAAACTTTTACCGTACGTAAAATTTCCGGTGGAGTCGGGGTGGAAAGGACATTTCCGGTCCATTCGCCGATGCTTGATAAAATCGAGGTCCTACGTAAAGGTAAAGTTCGTCGCGCTAAACTTTACTATCTGAGAGAACGTTCCGGTAAATCCGCCCGAATTGAAGAACGGCGAGAGGAATAATCAGGAAGTGAGAAGTAGAAGTTGGAAGAGAGATGGGGACTGCCTACCGTCAGCCCCATCATACTTGCTTGATTAACTCTCACTTCTCACGGCTCGCTTCACGTCCAAATTAAGGGGGCCGTTCCATGTTGGAAATTAAGAAATCCGAATACCGCGAGAATGTTGAAGCTTTTGCAATCGCCGTGGTGACAATCTTATTTATCCTGATCTTCATTGCCCAGTCTTTTTTGGTCAAAGGGAGTTCGATGGACCCAACTTTACAAGACGGAGAACGGCTGATTGTCAATAAATTCACCTATAAATTCAGGACTCCCAGAACCGGTGAGATAATTGTCTTTAAGTATCCCGGCGATCCGTCCAAAAAGTTTATCAAAAGAGTAATCGGGGAACCAGGGGACTCGGTTTCGATCCAAGATTCGAAAGTTTATCTCAATGGCCGGGCTTTAGATGAACCATATATCCTGGAAAAAATGGATTCCGACTACGAATACGTGACCGTTCCGGAAGGAACCATCTTTGTATTGGGTGATAACCGGAACGGCAGTCGAGACAGTCGTTACACCGATGTCGGTTTTGTGCCACTTAAAAATGTGGTGGGTAGGGCGAACTTGATTTTTTGGCCAATCAATAAAATTAAGATCTTGTTCAATCCCCATAACAAGGAGAAGTCCAGCAGTTTCTCCGATTATTCCCAATATTCATTTGAGTGAGAAATATTTATTATTTTGACGATCATTAACCCGGGTAAACCGGGTTTTTATTTTAAAGTTAATTGACTCAACTAACTATAAAGGGAGTTTATCCTTTTTAGCGTACTAACTTTAATTATAAGATACAATTATAAGTTGCAGTACTATTGTGCTTCCAAAATCTTATTCCAGCTCTACAGCTTTTTATTTATTATACCGATAATTTAATATAGCAGTAAAACATGGAGGTGGTAATTTTGAAAAGGATTCTCGTTTCCGTTTTAGTGATTCTTATGTTGCTATCATTAAGTTTGCCTTCTTTAGGCAGTATCGGATTGGGCACCAGAGCCATGGGTATGGGAGGCGCCTTTACCGCTGTAGCCGATGACGAATCGGCGTTTTATTGGAATCCAGCCGGGATTACTCAAGTGAGGTTTGTCTCGGTGATGATTGGGGTCGGAGCTCAGGGAGAAGATTTCGATTTTATCATGGATACAGTTGATAATATCAGTGATCAGAAAGAATTAAAACCCGAAGATTTTGAAAAAGGTTTTGGTTTCTTTAATTTAGGATTGATTTGCGGTGTTACCACAAGATACGTTGGGGTTAATTTTTATTCGGTAACGAGTGGGTTCGCAGAAAACGTTACGGGGTCAGATTTATATGTTGAACTCAATAATTTTACATATGGAACTGTAACACTAGCCGGTAATTTCGGAGAGAAAACTTCAATCGGATTAAATGTTAAAAGAGTGGTTGCCGGTATAGGCTATGGAGAAGTAAATCCAGCGGAAGTGGTTAATGAAACAGTATATATAGATGGTGATGGATTGGCTTATGATGTCGGTGTTCTGTACCGTTTAAGCGATCAGGTAAGATTTGGATTTATGGTGCGGAACCTCGGCAAGGATATCAAATTAAAAGGAAAGTCGTATGATTATATCGCAGATGTTGAGGATGTTATAGACGGAGTAACTATTGAACTACCTAAAGATTACGCAGTCGGAGTTTCTTACCGGCCTTTTAAAAACACCTTGCTCGCCTTTGATGTGCAGCGGGCCGATACGTATGATGAGACTAAATTCCGGATCGGTTTTGAACAAACCGCACTTTGGAATATTATAGCTCTACGGTTAGGTGCTTATACCATTAAAGATGAACCCTTAGCCCTTACGGCTGGATTGGGCTTTAAACTCGGTCCTCTAGCTATCGGAGTGGCTGCGGTTCAAGAAGAAATTAACGATAAAGAAGCTACCGAGGGGATAGTTACTGCCGGGATTAGATTTTAATTGTAGAAAATTGTAGATATTAATAAAGTAGCCTGCATCAGGCTACTTTTTAGTTTGAGATTTAGATGATAATATACGAGGTGGAAATTTTTTCGATGAAGACTACTAAATCTATCAAAAGGAAACGACTTGGAATCCCTATTTGTTTGGCATTTTTGGGGACGGTTTGTTTTGCAGTTATGGCCTGGTGGTATCAGACTAATAGTGTCGTCAAGTTGGATGAGACCGTGATTGGATGGATGGCTGTAATTCGAAGGGATTGGTTGACCTGGGTATTTCGAGGGATTACTTTATTGGGTTCATTGACTTTTATCGTTACAGCCGATTTGGTGATTACTACGGCAGGGCTCAAGAAGAAATATAATGGGAGGGATTTATTAATTTTTAATCTAGCGAATATCAGCGGCGTCATAATGATGCAAATATTGAAGATGATCTTCGGCAGGGAGCGGCCGCCCCGGCCTTGGCTAGGTATGGCCGATGGTTTTAGTTTTCCGAGCGGGCATTCATTAATGGCGGCATTATTCTATGGTTTTTTATTATTGGTGGTGGTTCGGTCCGGTAAGGTTTGGCCGTGGCGAAAATGGTTGATAGCGGCATTAGGTTGTTTGCCGATATTGGTAGGGTTTAGCCGTGTATACCTGGGAGTGCATTATGCCAGTGACGTATTGGCAGGTTGGGCGGCTGGAATAGCATGGGTTGGGCTGTGGATGGGGGTTAGGCAGTTAGGCATGAGGCAAGAGGCCCGAGGCATGAGTTAAACTCAAACATACTTTTCGCTGTAGTACGACTTTTATGATTTTACTAAAGCTTCATACCTCGTATCTCACATCTATCATGACAGGAGATGGCCGGAATAAAACATTGGAATGAGTATCAAAACAAGGTCAAACAACTTAAGAAGGAAGTAATAGTCCTTTATATGGCTTACCGGGACCCGCGGGTTTCAGTTTGGGCTA
>JBLNDC010000151.1:0-4922 GCA_050261255.1 Bacteroidota bacterium | reverse complement strand
GCTGCAAAATAACTCCCCCTTTCCATTTGCTGAAGATAAAATGCAAAAAATAACTTAGTAATATTCGTTAAAAAATATTATTTTCCTGCAAAAAATCAAGGTAGTTTATTACAAACTGAATCGGAAAATTAACAAGCCCGGCTGATAAAGCCGGGCTTGTTTCAAATTGTTTTTTCAATCCGTTAATATTTCGGTATTGCGTTCTTTTAATAGGACCGTGTACTGAGTTTCATAGTCATCTGACAACAGATCCTCCGTTACCAGGCTTACCCACCTAGGAATCAACATCTTCACCGCCAGATCCACCTCTTCTTCAGTTGGCAACCGGTTAGGCCCTTCGATCTGAATTGCCCAACCGCCATGTAATGTTCCGGCGATAATCGTGCAGTCTCCCAATTTGTAACGGGAAGCGGTCTCATTTACTTTCCCCAAAGCAATCATCATTTCCATTCGCATAGCCCTCCCTGGTTTTTAGTTAACTCCTAATCTTTGGAACCTAAAACTAAGAAACCGGAACGAACCTCTGGAAACTCAATTTTAATCAGTTTCCGGAAAATAAACTGCCAAAACCGGAAACTGGAAGGACCGATGGGGAAAAATAAAGCTAGCACCTAGCGACTTTCATATTTGAAAAACCAGGTCTAGCATATAACACTATCATCCTTATTTATTAGATCGGCATCTTTAATAAAAAGGATTAGTCTTAAATCGTTAATTATTTATAAAAAGAACAGCTTATTCATCTATTGAAGGATATGAATATTCCCCTCGATAATTTGAGGCGTTATAAGTCGGATATTTCCGAGGCCGACACGGGTCTTCGACTATGTTATCTTGAGTATAGATATACATCATCTTCTCATCCCAAACTACAATTTCATCCCGGGCATCCCCGGTTAAGTCGATTACTTCCGCGCAAAGCTCCGGGTGACCGTCATCGGGAAACCGGACCACTTGCCGGTTCCAGCCGTCAATCAAACCGCCCTGTTCGATGCCGGCGTTTAGTAAAATCAAGTCTCTTCCATCTCCGGTCCAATTTACCGGGGAAATTATATTGCCGTTAGTAGCAGGCTCGGCGGACCAGAGAAGTTTACCATGGCAATCATATAAATAGATGATTCCCTGATTGCCCCAATAAGTTGAGACACAGATTTCCAACCCGGGTAATTCCGGGCGATAGTTGCCGACACTGATCCTTTGAGCGTGGCCGATAATCTCCTTCACCAGGATATTCCCCTGAAGATCCGCCAACATGAATCCTTCAGACCCAGATACAATAGCGATTAGTTCATCCCGCTCCGGATCGAGCTTGCCGATGACAATTTCATCGGTGTGGTCCGTATGGATCGGTAGAGACCAGATGCGCCGCCCGTTGGCGTCGACCAAGTCATACCCGACGAACATTTCTTCCCGGCTATCCCCGTTTAAGTCTTTGGTATAAGCAAAATGCCCCGTATTCACCGGCGCCTTATAGGTCCAAAGGGGGTTAAGTCCGCTATCATAAGCCCAAACTTGACTATAACGGTCTTTGATTAAAATATCGGTAGGCCTACCTTTACCCGAAAAATCACAGAGCCGGATCGAATCCACATTTAACCGGTCAAAAGGATAGTCTTGCCGCTCCCTCAAGGGTGTGTGAGTCCATTGCTTTACACTGCCGTTAGACCCATCCAAGATCATGATCTTGAAATCCCTGGCGATAATCACTTCATCACGGCCATCGCCATCGATGTCGAATACTTGAAAAGGCAAGTCCGCGGTTAAATAGGCATGTTCCGGGTTGGGTTCGCCGATTTGCCATAGGATCTTACCGTTTAAATCGATCGCTGTCAAACAGCTAATCTGGGCGTAGGCGTCACGGTGGATCCGACGCTGGCATTGGGCGGTTACAATATACCAATCTTCAGTCCCGTTAAGATGCCCGAAACGGATATTTCGCCCGGTCCCGAAATCCCGGAGGTTAATGGCCTTCCACAGCAGCGGTTGGGGATACTTGACCCGCTCGGCCGTTATTTCCTGAGTTTTTCGATTACGATGCTCAAGGATTTGTTGATAGATCTCGGCATCTGTATCCACCCTAATCCCGGTAAACTGGGCAGGAGCCAAGGCGCTAATGGCGATTTTACCCCTTTGGTAAGTAGCATCTTCTGCCTCAAATTGTTTTGCGCCATTAATACAACACTCAATATTACCACCGGTACACTTTATCTTGAATTCGTAAAATTCGTCGGGAGTATACTGAAAGTCTTTCTTCGCAAGTACGGTCCGGTTTTGTTGATCCCGTTTCGTCAACTCCAATGCTCCGTTATTAAAACCGAACCAATAGTAACATAAACTATTATTATATCTGAAGATTAACCCTGCCGCGCTGGAAGTAAGCAATAGCCGCAAGCGGCAGGTAACGGTATAGTCAGTCCAATCCGAGTCGCCGGTAGTTAAGATAATTAATGAATCCAAATCCGGTTTGACCGTGAAGGAATACTCGATGCACTTCAACCCATCTTGTTCTATGATATGCCAGGTTTTAATCCCACCGGCACCCATAATCGGCGTTGGATCGTACCATTGGCCGCCATACCAACTTTTGGGCCGGTAATGATACTCTCCCATCGCCCCTAAAAACGGTTCGTAGGGAAAATCTCCAATTTTAAAACTTTGGAAGTCCTCTTGAAAAAGAACAATATTACTCATACTATTTTCATCCCCGAACTAATATTAAAAAATCGTCACGTATTTAAGTATATAGTTATCACGATTAATAATCAACCAAACAAAAGTATAGGGTTTGGCCAAAACCTCAGACGAATATCCAAAAGAACCGAAAACTACTCCTGATAAATAAATGTCTCCAGGATATAATATTCTTGGAGGAGAATTATAATTGTTGATACGGGATAAAATCATTCGCGGCGCGATTATCGGCATTTGCGCCGATATTGCAAAACTGGTTTTCAACTATTTTTGCTACCTGATGGGCTGGACTCCGGTTTTATTTTGGCAAATCGCGGCTACCCGGTTCCTCGATCCGGTCGAACTTTTTCAACCCGCTGCTTTTCTCATCGGCGGCGCGGCTGATCTTACGGTCTCTGCCGCTTTAGGAATCGCTTTTCTTTATTTACTAGAATATACCCACCGTAGATTCCGCTGGATTAAAGGAGCCGGCTTTGGTCTATTGGTCTGGGTAGGTTTGTTCGGCACCATTCTCGGCCAATCCGCCCAAAACAAACTGCCGATCACCTCCACTACCGTAGTCGTGACCCTCTTCGCTCATTTTGCGTTCGGGTTGAGTCTGGCTCTATTTGACCTGCTCATTGACGGGCGAAAGATCAAACATTAGGCAGATCCAATCATTTTGTCCGATGAAATTCCATCAATAACTAGGATTGTTTTTATCGCAACCGGTGATTTGAGGATGGCGCTTTTTTATTGCTTTTGTTTTAAAATGTGAGCCAAATCACAGTTTTTGGCGAATAATTATTCTAGAATTAAAACGGCTCCCAAATTATAATTGAAAGGAGTATTAAGATGAGCGATAAGTTCTTAAAAAACATACAATATACTCAAGGGATTGAGTTCGCCTCCCTAGTTGATTACCAAGAAGGCCAAGTAATAAGCCGCACCTTATCCCAAGGTCCCAATTTAAGTCTTACTCTTTTTGCGTTTGATAAAAATGAAGAGATTAGTACCCATGCTTCTTCCGGCGACGCCCTAGTGCAGATCCTCGACGGCCAAGCGCGGGTCACCATCGGCGAGCATCAGTATCAACTGAAAAAAGGGGAGGCGATTGTGATGCCTGCCAATATACCCCATGCCCTATTTGCGGTGGAACGTTTCAAAATGTTTCTGACGGTGGTGTTTAAAAATTAATGGGGTTAAAAACAAAAAAGCGCCGGAGGAATTGCGCTTTTTTGTTAACCGCTATATTAACCATAGTTTCTGATAGAGTTAGATCGTCCCTTTGTCTATTGGACAACTTTGATCAAAAGCATATTCTTGCTTCCGACACAGTATTTTTTAACCAGCCAATCGGCAGGAAAAGTTCGACCAAAGGCCTTATAAAAATTTTCGTCATTAGCCACAACCAGAATTTTTCCGCCAGGCTGTTTCAAAAATCTTTTAACTGCCTGACTATTATTTAAAACCGGATCAAAGTAGACGCCATTATAAAAAATAAATCCGCTATCGTTATTTTGAGAGCCCCATAACCCAACCGATTGATTGGCTGTCCTTTGCCGCGCCAGCTCTTCCGCCAAGTAACGTTCACTCTTGACCGGATTCATAACCGGCATCACGATCCCCTTCAATATTAGAACGAAACAAAAGGAGAAAGCGATTGTAACTCCAAATATTACTCGTTTATCTTTATGAAACAAAGCCGCTCCAAAAAAGCAACCAAAGATAATGGCAAACCAGGTCAAACTGGAAATAACGAAATTATAGGCGTCTTTATCGGCTAAAGGGGCGTCCACTACCTTTGCAACTAAAGAATCGCCCTTGACGGCTAAAAATAGACCAACCAGTAGTAAAAAAATGCCGAAAATAACCACGGGTATTTTCAAGCCCTTGGGCGATTTGATTAGTTGCTTTAAATGTTGCTCGAAATACCATGCTATTAAGATTGCAAAAGCCGGATATAATTGGAGCAGATAGAGCCCTCGTTTAGAACCGATTACGCTGAAAGTAATGAAGGTACAGATGAACCAGATCACTGCGAAATTGATCAGTTCCGGCAGTTGGTTGCGGCGCTGATAGAGACTATAAAAAACCGGCGCTAAGAAGATCGACCAAGGCAACGCTTCCAGCGGAAATGTTATAAAATAATAGTAAAAGGGATTAGGGTGGCCTTCCGCCCCACTGGAATAACCTAAGATCTGATCCAATACCGTAACCTTAAAATAATGATAACCGGCGGCTTTAAAAGC
>JBLNDC010000150.1:0-6007 GCA_050261255.1 Bacteroidota bacterium | reverse complement strand
TATCCAGGATGATGATCCCAGTGAGGTATAAACCCTTCCTTCTTCTACATTTTTCGCCCCTAAAGCCATACAGGAATTATCCACTCCACCACAAACAACTTTCACTTTATTATTTAAACCAAGGACATCTGCTGCTTCTTTCTTTAACTCACCCAATACATGAGTGGAAGCAACGATATCCGGAAATATTTCTTCAGGAATTCCACTAGCGTCAATAAGCTTTTCATCATATCGCCAGTTTTTCAGACTATAGATTCCGCTTCCTGAAGCATAGGAATAATCCGTTTTTATTTGACCTGTGAGTTTGTAATTGATATAATCTTTGGTGCCCAATATTTTGAAAATCTTACCAAACATCTCGGGCTCATTTTTTTGATACCACTTTATTTTAAATATGGTGTATAAAGCTGCGGGAAAACCATTACCTGTAGTCAGATACCAATCCGTTTCGGCAATTTTATTAAAAAAGACTTTTGCTTCTTGCTCCGCTCTCATATCCGACCAAATTGGGGTGGTTTTCCGTAATAAATCTCCGTTTTTGCCGATGGGTACCGCTCCGAGACTATGCCCGGATATGGCGAGACATTCAATAGATTCTTTGTCAATCCCACTCCTGGCGAGAAGCTGGTGAGTGCTTTCAACTACAGCGTTCCACCAATCATTGGGGGACTGCTCGTGCCATCCCACCTGGGGGTAATAAGTAACATACGGAACAAAAGCAGCGGCCAGACAATTTCCATCAATATCATATAAAGATGCTTTATTTCCGCTGGTGCCCAGATCATAAGCGATAATTTTCCTACTCATCTTCCCCTCCTAAATCTCAACTGTAATTCCATTCCTGGCAAGACATTCATTCAATATTTCAACCCCGCTTTTTAAATTAACCCCAAACCGTCTGGCTCCGAGTTTATACATATCCACCAATGTATTTAAATTTCTAATGCCTCCGGAGGCTTTAATCATGATTGCGTCCCCGACAATCGCTTTGATACGCTTAATGTCATCACAAGTAGTACCTCTTGGTGTCCATCCCGTATCTGTTTTAATAAAAGCCGCACCGGAGTTTATACTTATCCTACAAGCTTTTTCAATCTCTTTATCGGATAAATAAGGCACTTCAATAATCACTTTTACGGGAAGACCTTTGGCGGCATCCACGACGGCTTTTACATCCTCCTCGACTTCCGCATATTTTCCTGAAAGAAGTTTACCCACATTAATAACCATATCCAGTTCATCACATCCTTGCTGGATCAATTCTTTTGCCTGGGCAACTTTAATGGAAGTAGAATCCGATCCGGAAGGAAAACTTACATTCCCAATCAATTTTATATCCGGGGAATCCTTAAGCCTTTTCTTTACATAGGGAATAAAACATTGTAGCACCGATATATGGCCGCAGCGATATTTTTGGGCAGTTAAAATTAACTGATTGATGTCAGACTCACTACTGTACGTTCTCACACAGCTTAAATCCATCATTTGAGCAATATCTTGAGCAGTCAAGTACATAAAATTTGACCCCCTCTTGTCTTGATGCTTTCATCTCTATTAGGATCAACAGAAACTATAGGCATTAAGACCTAATGTGTTAATTTACAATAATTTGGGTCTTAACGCCTATGATATTCCTGTTGTTGAAGTTTACATGCGCCTGCGTTATTTGTAATTATGCACAATCTTACCTAAAGGTAGATATAGATCACCCTTTCCATAAAAGCCTCCCAAGATTTTTTTAGGTTCTAGAATATAAGTCGGGTCTATCTCCGATCTTTCAAACTTTACTGATGCCGGTCCACCGAAAAATTTGCCTTCCTGGGCTGTAAATTTGCCGGCAGTCAGTATAAGCTCTCTGATAGGCTCACCACCTTCTTCGGCGCTTGGAATATACTTCAGTGAATAGACTCCACCGGTACTCCAAGGAATTTCACTCATGGAAGCCTCATACCGCGGTACTACCAGCGCTTTGACAATTTCATGCCCTAAGCGGTTAGTCTGAGCTCTTACAGCTTCCATCTCAGGTACAATCTCTATATCCGCCATTTTTTTCTGATAACCCCAAATCTCGCGTCCCCCTGTTAGAGGCAGATGACTGTTTACATACAAAAACGGCTCATAATCGCCTTCAACACCGTTATACTCTACCTGTACATATAGTGCGGTTTCTTTAAAAGCACCCTGCGTAGTGCCTAACGTAAATTGGGAATGCCATACGATAACTTTATTTGTCCTGACCTTCAACGGTTCGGGAATCACCTTTTCGATGTTTTCCTTGTCTGTCTCATAGATAACCAAATGGACATCCATATCTCGCCACACCAACGGCGGTTTGCCGTATAAATCCGAAACTACCGGATTGGTAAATCCCCAGTCTTCTTTTTTGATCATAATATATACCTCCTTAATTTTTCATTCTCCTAGTATATGAACGTAGATCGACGAACGAAAACCTAGAGAACGCTCATAAAACTTAGGTTCAAGCCGCTGGAATGGCTTTGCCTGAAGCCTCATCGAAGAGCAAGACATGCGACTGGTCTATGGAAACTGACACAGGCGTATGCGGGCTTGCTTTATAAGATGCCGGCATAACAATTTGTAAACGAACGTCCATGATCTTCACCGTGACGACGTTCATATCCCCTAGAGACTCAGTCACGAAAACTTCGGCGGGAATACTTCCATTCTCGTTTCCCGTCGGAAGCACCTTTAAATGATAAGGACGGATGCCGAGAACCACTTTCTCGGGAAGATTTTGACTGGCCAGATTGCCGGGAAGTTCCAATTTTACCGACTGGTATTGAAAATAAACTTTGTCATTTTCCTTTAGAATCATACCGTTTAAAAAGTTCATAGGGATATCACCGATGAAACCGGCGACGAAGAGATCGGCGGGATGATCGTAAATCTCGCGTGGTGAAGCAATCTGGTTCAAACGGCCTTCATTCATAACCGCGACCCGGTCTGCCAAAGACATCGCGTCTTCCTGATCATGTGTCACCAAAATCATTGTATAACCTAATTCAATGTGCAATCTCTTGATATACATACGCATCTGAACTCGTTGACTCGTATCCAAATGCGAAATAGGTTCATCCAATAAAAGAACGTTTGGCTTACGGATCAGAGCCCGAGCTAATCCGACGGCTTGAGATTGGCCACTGCTCAGCTTGCCTGGTTTACGTTCCAACAATTCGGTGATCCCAACGATCGAGGCGATTTCACGTACGCATTGATCTACCTCAGAACCTTTTTTCCCTGCGGCTCGAAGGGGAAAGGCCAGGTTTTCATAGACAGTGAGAGTTGGGTACAAAGCATAGTTTTCAAAAGCCATCGAAACATTGCGCTCGGATGGTTTTTTCGCGATCACCGACGAACCGTCGAAGAGGATATCTCCTTTAGTAATTTCTTCTAATCCGGCAATCATCCGCATAGTTGATGATTTTCCGCAACCGGATGGCCCCAGGAAGGCGATGAATTCTCCGTTGGCAATATTCATAGAAATACCGCGTACGGCGTTGACTTTACCGTACCGCTTATGAACATCATTTAATAATATCGATGACACTGCTGCGCTCCTCCTTACTGAAGACCTGAACCCACGATATCTGGATATCCGGGTGATAAATTCCTCTTCCATCAGCGAAAACGTGTAAAAACTCTGAATGGACGCTTAGCCATGCCTGTTCTCCCACTTTCCATGTTTGATCAGGGGGCGTGATGACCTGTACTAAATCTTTACCAAATTTCACGGTAATCAAATTACGATGTCCTTGTGATTCGACCAAGTAAATAACAGAGGGAACATTGTGCTGTTTATTTGCCGAACTCGACAACGATGTTTGACTGGCCCGCAGCCCGACTTGGAGTTTTTCGGCTTTAGAGGCGCAGGCAGCCATCTCTTCATTGAAATCGCTTGCAGCGGGAATGATAAATTCCGATTCACCCAAACGAAAAGCAGTTTTACCGTCTTTTGAGACAAGATGAACTTCGATGAAACTCATGGGTGGATCTCCGACAAACTGGGCTACAAAATCATTTGTCGGTTTATTATATACATCTTCAGGAGATGCATCTTGCATCAACCTGCCCTTATTGAGAACAATCATCCTGTCCGCCAAGGCCATCGCTTCGCGGTAATCGTGTGTGACATGAAGTACCGTTGTTTTTTTCTCGAGGCAAATATTTTTCAGCTCGGCCCGCATCTGGATTCGTAGCCTAGCATCGAGATGGGATATTGGTTCGTCAAGCAAATAAATATCCGCCTGTCTGATCAAGCAGCGCCCTAGCGCCACCCGCTGTCGTTGCCCTCCGCTTAAAAACCCCGGTTTACGATCCAGTAGCTCTTCAATATGCAGTAATTCCGCCATCTTTTTCACTTGTCGCTTGATTTCAACCTCCGGGATTTTACGCGCCCTTAAAGGAAAAGCCAGATTCTCGAAGGTCGTCAAATGGGAATAAAGAGCATAGTTTTCAAAAGCCATCGAGAAATTTCTCTTCTCCGGAGGGACCCCTTCCAGTGATTGATCACCAAAATACAAGTCACCGTAAGTCGGTTTGGTAATCCCCGCTATCATATGGAGAGTTGTTGATTTACCAGCCCCTGCCGGTCCGAAAATGACGACGAACTCACGTTCCCTGCACTTAAAAGAAAGATTGCGAACCGCCAAAGTAGTACCGAATCTTTTTGTTACTCCCCGAAGTTCAATCACCGGGCCGCCTCCTTTTTAAACTCGGCGATCAGTTCTTCACGCGCCTTCTTTTCGATTTCCTCTTCACGATGTTTCACCTGCAACATCCGGTGAATACCGACGACGAAATATGCGGCGCCTACAGCGCCTGAAACAATAAAACCGACGACGATATACGGAAATAACGGATCTACAAACTTCAACCAGATCAAACCGATAAACACTGTCCACATCGCCGACCACCATAAGCGATCCCAAATTGCTGCTATCGACATATCACCATACCACCTCCGAAAATCATCCTCGAACCGCGCCGAACGTCAGGCCGCGAACCATCCACCGCTGCAACACTAGAGCGAAAAGAATCATCGGTACGACACAAACTGTGGCTGCCGCAGACAACGGACCCCAGAGAATACCCCGTTGTGTCCAGAAATCTCCCACCCCAACCGTGATTGTTTTGGCGACGTCGCGTGTAAGAATCGACGCGAAGAGATATTCATTCCATGAAAACAAAAGGCAGAAAATTGCGGTAACGGCGATACCGGGAGCAGCCAAAGGCAATACAACCCTTTTAAACACTGCGAAACGGCTGTAGCCATCCAACCGGGCCGAATATTCCAATACTACTGGAATATCCTGGAAAAAGGAGTGCATCAGCCAAATGGCAAACGGAAGATTAAAAATGGTGTAACAAACGATCAGAGTTCCGAGACGGTCCTGTCCTAATTGCAGAAATTGCCCGATTCCTGTATCGCCGACCGTACGGAAAATTACGAAAAAAGGTAATACAACTGCGATGGCCGGCATCATGCGGGTGGTCAAAATGAAGAACATCAAGTTTCCGCCGCCGATGTTATATCTCGCGAAAGCATAGGCCGCCAACGAACCACAGACGATCACGATAAGAGTCGATCCCAACGCGATAATCAAAGTATTGCTGATATAGTGAACGAAATCAGCCTGTTCAAAAGCGTACTTATAATGTTCAAAGGTAGGTTGAAAGAAAAAAACCGGAGGAGTTCTGAGAATAAGATCCGTCGGCTTCACCGACGTCATAATCATCCAATAGATCGGAAATAGCGTGAAGATTAAAACGGCAACCACTATGGACATCCTCACGATATCCATGACTGTAATTTTTTCGGGATGCATTATACCACACCTGCCTTAAATGGATCGCGATCGTTCAGCCTGTTGCCGCATGAGCGGGCGTAACATAAAACCTGTAAAGATGATGATCACGAATAGAATAATCAAGGCCATCGCGCTGGCTTGATCCAGCCGAAATTGTTTGAGGCCGACTCTGTAAAGAA
>JBLNDC010000149.1:0-3249 GCA_050261255.1 Bacteroidota bacterium | reverse complement strand
TGAGAGATGGCAGCATGTCTGCTTGTTGGTTTGTACATTTTACCTTTAACCATGTTAATCTACCGCCTGAGATATGGGCAATCGTCGGCCAAACCTTAGACGAAGGGCATTTATTACAGTTTACCATTAGCGCAACCGACCCGGACGGGGATGTATTAACTTATTCGACAACGGGATTACCGGAGGGAGCGAGTTTTGATCCTTCAACACAAACTTTCAATTGGACACCTAGTTATAATCAAGCCGGAACATATACGGTAACTTTCCAAGTGAGCGATGGCAGCCTTATTGCTAGTAGGGATGTACATATTACCGTGAACCAAGTCAATCTGCCACCGGAACTGGCGGTAATAAGTGACCAAATCGTAGATGAAGGAAAGCTATTAAAGTTCACAGTTAACGCCACTGATCCGGATGAAGATGTTTTGGTCTATTCGGCAACCGGAATACCGGAAGAGGCGAGCTTTGATCCGACGACGCATACTTTCAACTGGACACCAAATTATACTCAAGCCGGATCTTATAAGGTCACTTTCCAGGTAAGCGACGGCAACCTGACCGCGAGTAAGGACGTACTCATTATCGTGAACCAAGTCAATTTGCCACCGGAGCTGGCGGTAATCGGTGACCGAACCGTAGAAGAAGGACAATTATTAACGTTTAACGTTAGCGCTACCGATCCAGACGGAGACGTTTTAACTTATTCGGCAACCGGAATACCTGAAGGGGCGAACTTCGATCCGGCGACGCAAGTCTTCAGCTGGACTCCAAAGCTAAACCAAGCTGGCGTCTATGAGGTTATCTTCGCAGTAACGGATGGCCTTAGCAAGTCTCAGAAGGCTGTTTCAATTACGGTTAGGGAGGTCAACGACTCAGAAACGAAAATTAAAGCGTTAATTGAATTATTAATCCGCATCATTGAAAAATCTAAGCTGCCCGATCATTATAAATCAAAAATAATCAATGAACTTAGAAAGCTGGGTAACTATAACAAAGTTGAAGTGAATAAGCTAAGAGCAATCATCTACGGAATTAAAGCGCAAATCGGCAAAAAAGTACCTAGAGAAATTGAAGATACCATCGAAAATTTACTTGAAGAAATTTGTAAATTAGATGGTCATAGAAATTCAAAACCGGGTAAAGATGATCATTGGAAGAAAGATAATAAACCGGACAAAGACGACTGCTGGGAGAAAGATTGTAAAGCTGATAAAGACGATCATCATGAAGAGGACCGTAAATCAGGCAAAAATGATCGCTCGGGTGATAAACAAGACGAAAAGCGCCATCGCGATAACAGATAAATTATTAGCCTGGTAAAGGCGCCTGTAATTATAGGATTATTAATAATATTACAAAGCAAAGCGGGGCCATGTTACGATATAGACTATGGCTCCGCTTTATCTTGCCAACATCATCCCAGCCATAATCGCCAGCAGAAATACGAACCATTCATTGAGCAGGCCTACTAAAAGTAGGTGACGTCCGTCCCGGATCTGAACCGATCCCAAATATAGCGAAAGCACATAAAATGTTGTTTCACTGCTGCCTTGGATGAGGGAGGCCATTAGCCCCAATGGCGAATCCGGCCCGTATTTTTGAAGTAGTTCAGCGGCGAATCCCAAAGTAGCGCTCCCGGATAAAGGTTTTAAAATGCCCAGAGGGATTAGTTCCGCCGGGATGCCCAACCCTTTTAGAATCGGTTCTAAGCAGTTCACCATCAAACTTAAAGCTCCTGAAGACCTGAAAATCCCAATCGCTACAAAGATGGCCAGTAAATAGGGGGTTAATTTGACGGTAGTCTTAATGCCTTCCATTGCCCCTTGGATAAAGACTTCATACAAACGAACTTTTTTAACCATACCGGCCCCAAGAATCAAGAGAATTATCACTGGAACAGCCCAATGAGAAATTGCTGTTAAAAGATTCATGGAAGTCTCTCCTTTTTTAGGTAAGATGGGTGAGGCCTAAGGCATGAATTTTAATGTTGAGTGCGATCTTAAAAGGGCAAAAGAACCTTCCTAACCACAGTATATTTGTGACAATTTCAATTGTTTTTGTAGAGTGTATTGACTTGTTCTTTAGTCATGCCTTGCGCCTCATGCATCATGCCATTTATTTCTGGTTTCACCTTTGAACTCATCTTAATCGCCATATAGTTTAGTATTAAGCTAAATGCAGTTCCTAAGAAAGTAATAATACACAAAGGAACTAAGACGAGCGCGGGATTTTCCGAACCGGTTTGGGAACGGACGGCAATTAAAGTAGAAGGAATGACACATAATCCCCCGAATATTAAAATCATAAAGGTGCAAATCGAATTGGAGGCCTGTTTCGGGTTGGAGTTATTGGCTTGCAATTTTTCAATGGTTTTTAAACCTAATGGTGTGGTCACGTTTCCTAGGCCAAGTAAATTGGAGGCTATTGTTAAAGAGATCATTCCAAGGACGGATTGATCTTGCTTGAGATCGGGAAACAATAATGATAGTAACGGCCGGAACAGTTTGGCGATCCCTGCGGTCACTCCTGCAGCTTCGGCAATCTTCAGTATCCCTGACCAAAAGGCGATCATCCCGGCCAAACCAAAAGCGAATTCGATAGCCTGCCGGGAACTGTCAAAAATTGTCTGGGAAATTAGAGCGGTTTTACCTGTGGCAGCGGCTATGCCGATACCTAGCCCCAGGAGTAACATCCAGACGATGTTGATCATTGTGAGGGCTCCTTTCGTTAAGGCACGAGGCTTGAGGCAAGAGGCATGAGTAACATACCCTACTCGTTCAGGGAAGGGCTAATCTGAATCCAATAGCTTTAGTCAGAGTCGGATTAAATATTTTAACTAGTTAGTGATTTATGGCACCCGGCAATCGGTTTTAAGTTCTTTCGCTCATGCCTCACGCCTCTCGCCTTACGCCTCATGCTTTATACTATACATACGCTGAATGGGTGAAAATCAGGATGGAGACTTTTTCCCAACAGGTGAAAGATGAAATAATCAGGCAGGAATTATCCGAACGGCGGCATTGTCTACAAGCGGAATTGGCCGCCATAATTCATATGGCTGGAAGTCTGCATCTTGCGGGGCGGGAACAATTATCGCTCTCGGTGACTACCGAATCGGCCGGAATGGCTCGCCGGATTGTAAAATTGTTCAAAGCTACGTATCAACTGGAGGGGGAGATCCAGGCTGAGCAAGTTGGCAAGTTGGGGAAACTCCGTCGTTATACGATTATTATCCCGGCACAACCTAAG
>JBLNDC010000148.1:0-4206 GCA_050261255.1 Bacteroidota bacterium | reverse complement strand
AAAGATTCCCCAGTCATCTAATGAAAAACCGAGAGTAGTTAAGTTAACCTAAAACCATCTCGGTTTGTGCTTTTTATTCTTCCGGTCCCACTTAAGACAAGGATTCGAAGCTTCAGTTTCATTCCTGTCTTCTGTCTTCTATATTCTATCTTCTATCTTCTAATCAATTCGTAAGCCCCGCCACTGCCGCCCCTATCAAAGTGGCGTTCTCGATGTTGGCCAGTTTCCAATAACGGTGATAATGACCGGTCAAATACCGTTCCAAATAATTTTCGGTTTTCGTTTTTAAACCTTTTAAGCTGTAAAAAGTGGTCCCTTCAGCAGTGATACAGACCGGAGCTTCCGGATTCAACCCCTGTCCGGACTTTAACACCGTCGCTGTCAAGCTCATCGCTGCCAGCATTCCCGCCCGTTCCACCATCCGTTAAATCAAGATCGTCAGTATGGAGCGGTCATCATCCGTACCATTCACTAAAGCCGCAGCCAAAGAATTATTAGGATCTTGATTACTCTCTAAATAGTCGCCCAAATCCTTAGTGGTGATCTCTTTGAGGGACTTGATCCCATCGGAACCGGCTTTTGAAAATAAGCCGTCCTCCGCGGCGGTCTTAATCACTATCCGGCAAAGGCCACCCAGGTACCTACCGGAAATCATCTTCTCCAAAGTATACTTTCCCGGATCAACCGTGCTCAGGTCATACTTTTGATCTAAGACCCCCCCGAATTCACCTCGAAAACCGCCTGACTCTACGTTTATAATCTGGCTCTGGGCAGGATCAAGCGAATTAGCTTTCAAAATGTTACTGTTTTTCTCCAGATAACAGCAGTTGGTTCCGGTCCCCAAAATAAAACCGATAAACCCGCTCCCATCGCGGTGTTCAATATCCGCTTTCCCGGACAGCATCGTGGCTACTGTATCATTAAGGATTACCACCGACCCGGGTTGTTTGGCTCCGATTTTCTCCAAAGCCAGCTTCAAGTTGGCGCCGATTAGTTCCCCCGCCACACCCTGAGCCTGAATCTGTTTGCTAAACTCGATCAAGCGGCCGTCTTTATCGGGAAACATCCGGACCGGATAGGAAAAACAAAATCCGATCTTTTGCCCCTCCTTAATCAGGTCTTTAATATATCGCGCCATGGTTCCAAAGAAAGTATCCTTATCAACTTCCCCTGCAACACCGGGCATTGGGTATTTCCTGAAATTTTCGATGCCAACTTGCCCTTCCCGTCCAAAAGTGACGGTAGCTACCCTGAAATTAGTACCCCCGGCATCCAATACTAAGACCGGTTCATTAATTGGGGCCTCCGCCCCTGCTTGAATATAGGTCGGCAGCATTTGAAGGCTACCGGCCCCACCCGCCAGCCCCTGCTCCATTTCAGCGAGAAAACTGTCGAGGATTGTTTCAAATTGGAGATCGGTAAAATCCATCCGGTAATGATTCAAAAAATCCTTAACTTTCAGTTGGCTCATACAATCCTATTTCTCCTATTTGTTTTTTCTTCTCCTTGATGACGTATTGTTGGATAAAGATAAAAACGATAATAACGATACCGATGAGATCGGTGATCAGGTTCGGATCAATCAACGCCAGGCCTCCAATAACGGCCAGGGCCCTCTCCCACCAGGGCATCTTTTTCGTCATAAACCCTTCCAAACCGCCGGAGATGGCAAACATACCGATGGTGGAGGTGATAATAATCTGGACCACCTTCGGAAAAGAGGTGTCAATCAGGAGCATCGCCGGGTTGAGCACGAAGATATAAGGGATAATGAACGCCGCGATTGCCAACCTAGTCGCAATAACGCCCGTCCGAATCGGATTTCCACCGGAGATGGCTGAGCCCGCATAAGCGGCCAGCGCCACCGGAGGTGTAATATCGGCTACGATGCCAAAGTAGAATACGAACATGTGCGCGGCAAGGACCGGCGTTCCCGGGATGAGCTTCAGGATGATCGGCGCCGTTATGGTGGCCATGATGACGTAGTTGGCGGTGGTAGGCACACCCATACCCAAGATGAGGCAGGCGATCATCGTCAAGAACAAAGCGAAGATGTCAATCCCTCCGGAGAGAGCCAAGAGGCCGTCGGCAAGTTTAAGGCCGATTCCGGTGAGGGAAACTACGCCTACGATGATACCGGCGATAGCGCAAGCGGCGGCCACGCCGATGGTATTCCTGGCACCGTTTTCCAAGGACTGCACAAATGCTTTCGGCGTCAGGCGAGTCTCTTTTCGGAACATACTGACGATAATCGCCGCCAGAATAGCGAGACAAGCGGCACGGGAAGCGGTGTATCCGATGGACATCGTTTCAATGAGTACCGCGATGGGAATCAGCAGATATCCTTTGGTCAAAAACAGCTTGAAAAAGTTAGGGATTGATTCCTTCGGAAGCCCCTTAAGTCCAAGTTTCTTAGCTTCAAAATGCACCATTAAAAAAATGCCTGAAAAGTAGAGGATCGCAGGAAAGATCGCCGCCACCGCAATGGTCGAATAAGGCGTCTCAGTCATTTCAGCCATTAGAAAAGCAGCCGCTCCCATAATCGGCGGCATTATTTGGCCGCCGGTGGAAGCAGCGGCCTCGACCGCTCCTGCAAAGTCTTTATCGTAACCGGTCCGCTTCATGATCGGAATGGTGACGCTGCCGGAGCCGACCGTATTCGCGACCGAGCTGCCGGAATACATCCCTTCCAGGGCGCTGGAGATGACGGCAACCTTAGCTGGGCCGCCGGTGGCCCGGCCGGCGATGGAATTGGCGATGTCGATAAAAAAGGCACCGATGTTGGTTTTTTCAAGAAAGGCGCCGAGAATAATGAACAAAACGATGAAAGTGGAGCAGACCCCGATCGGAGTGCCGATTACGCCCTCGAGAGTATAAAAGAGCGTGTAGGTGATACGGGTTAGCGAATAACCGGCTGTAAAGGCGTAGATGATGAATGCGGATGCCACCACCAAGATTGGAAGACCGACTACCCTCCGGCAGACCTCGGCGATGATCAGAATTCCAATGGCGCCGATGATCACGTCGGTTTGGGAGATGCGGGTAGCTTTGAGGGCCATTGACTCAAAATTATACACATAATAAAAGAAGCAAGCAGTGCCAACGACGCCCAATATTACGTCGTACCACGGAATATAATTAATCAACTGCGCCGATTTTTTTTTGACAGGGTAGAGCATGAAGGCCATGAAGATAATTAAGGCTACGAAAGACGCCCTACGGATCTGTTCCGGCCAAGCGCTCACCAGATTCATGTAAAACACATATCCTGAAAAAGCTGCCAGAAGATAACGAACCACTGTCTTGGGGACGCCTTTAAAATGCCTGGTATTTGATTCACGATCAAATTCAGCCATTAAGGCGCCGACATTGACCTGCTCAACATCGCCCATTGAGGATTGAATTGTTTTTTTCGGTTGAGACATGTGGAATCCTCCTTTTGGAATGGGTTAAACCGATCCCGAGTCTAAAAGGATCCGGGAAAAAGAGCCGAAATTGGGTATCACCAATTTTTTAAGTCCCGATCCGCAGTAAAAGCGCACAGTGGCGTTACGGCCGCAGAGATCCCGTAGGCTGACCGTTTCTCCGCCGATACTGAGGATATGATCTGAAACTGTGCCCACAATATAGGAAAGGTTATCCAGCTTCCGTTCGAAGCCGCTGACGATCATCGAACCGTCCGCCCCGTATTGCAGAGTCTGACCCGGTTCGATCTGGGTCTGCACACCGGCACCGAAAGAGTAATAGATCGTTCGCGTAACATAGATCGTGCCGTTGCGGATCTGATAGACATCAGTTACCGGGCTTCTGTTTACAGAATGAACGAAGGTGACTGAAAACTCGTCCCCCTCGTTCACGGGATAAGCCGCATATATTTTGCCGGTATCTCCATTCCGTAAAATAAGGTGCGGTGAAGAAAAGACATTGTAAATAAAAACGGAGGACGCGATGATGACCACTACCGCGGCCCCCGTTAAAAATCGCTTCATTAGTATTCTTTAGCGAACGCCAATCTCTTTATAATATTTCTCCGCGCCCGGATGGAGCGGGATCGAAATGCCGGAGACGGAATACTTGGGATCAAGTTCAGCGCCCTTGGCGTGCCCGGCCGCGATATCATCGGCATTTTCAAAGAGGGCTTTAGTCATTTTGTAGACCAATCCCTCGTCCAGATCATCGGATACAATGAAGGTGGCGACAACCGCT